>SVPB01000010.1 GCA_015066065.1 Oscillospiraceae bacterium
GCCTTCACCGGCTTTTGCACTTCCATGCTATGGCCGGGAAACTTAGTAGTGGCCAGCAGTCGTTTCCCTGCCGGTGGGGTGTTCATCTACGCTATGATGGCGGCAGGAGGGGACTTGGGCGCTTCGGTTGCGCCCCAGCTAATAGGGCTTATCACCGATGGTGTTATCGCCCATCCCGGTGCCACGCAGCTGGCACATAGTCTGGCGCTGACCCCCGATCAGCTGGGAATGAAGCTGGGCATGCTGGTGGGTGCCCTCTTCCCTCTCGCCGGCATCTTCCTATACCGGCGGTTGTGGAAAACACAAAAATAATGTCAAAGGGCACCATCGGTCGATGGTGCCCTTTGTTTTATAGATATTGTTTGATCATGCGCACCACTTCTGCGGCACAAGCGTCGATACCGGCTTCGGTCAGATGCACCCGATCATCCTCCCGGATGTAGGTAGCCATGTGAGGTTTTACAAAAGCGTTGAGATCGTTGATGATGATCCCCATCTCCCGCAAACGAGGTACCACCGCCGCATTGTAAGCATCAATGCGCTCGTTGGTATACGGAGGGGCAGCCTCTCCGGGGCAGGTGTAATAAGGGGTCGTAGTGGCAAAAATAACCGTGTGAGCCTGCTTCTGCAGCAGCCGGGCAACACGCACCATGTTGTCCACGTATTCCTCCACGGTGGAGAAAGGGCCGTCGCCATAATCCACCACATCCCATAGGCCGTTGTTCCAATGAATCACGTCGCTGCCCTTAATGCCCTCGCTCCACTCCTTATGAATACGACGCAGGGTGTACTTGACAAACATACAGTTATCTGTGGGCTGGTACACGGTGTGTTCCTCCCCCAGCACATCGGGCACCTTGGTGCCATAGCCGATCCGGCGGATGGAATCACCCAGCAACGTCACTTTCATGGTTATCAACCTCCTTTTTTTCGTTACTATAACACGTCCCCAAAAAAAAGTCAACGAAATCCTTGCCAAAACCCGACAAGTGTGGTAAAATCTAAAAAATGCACAGACAAGGAGTTGTGGAGCATGGAGAATATACGAGATAAAGTAGGCTTTATCTGCGATATGGACGGTGTCATCTACCACGGGAACAAGGTGTTGGATGGCGTGCCGGAATTTATCAGTTGGATGCAGGAAAATGATAAGAAGTTCGTGTTCCTCACCAACAGTCCGGAGCGCACCCCCCACGAGCTGAGTATGAAGCTGGAGCGCATGGGACTTAACGTATCCGCTGACCACTTCTACACCAGCGCTATGGCCACAGCCGAGTTCCTGCACAGCCAGAAGCCGGGCAGTACCGCCTACGTGATCGGTGAGGCCGCATTGACGAAAGCACTGTATGACCATCGCATCTATATGAACGATGTCAACCCTGACTACGTGGTGGTAGGTGAAACACGCACCTACAGCTTTGAAAAGGTGGAAAAAGCCATCGAGCTGGTGCTCAAGGGCGCCAAGCTCATCGGTACCAATCCGGATATTACCGGTCCTACCGAGCGAGGTATCATGCCGGCCACCGGCTCCCTCATTGCTCCCATCGAAATTGCCACCGGCAAGAAAGCCTATTTTGTGGGCAAGCCCAACCCCCTGATGCTGCGCCACGGCCTCAATAAGCTCAACTGCCACAGCCAGGATATTGCCTTCATCGGTGATCGCATGGATACCGATATTATTGCCGGCATTGAATCCAACATCGACACGGTGTTGGTGCTGTCCGGCGTGACCTCCGTTGAAAACATCGACAACTTCCCCTACCGTCCCAAGTACGTGTTAAACGGCGTGGGCGATATCATCCGATAACGAAGAAAGCCCCCTGCCGTTGGCAGGGGGCTTTTGTGTTGCCGTTATTGGATCACCAGAGATTGGTAACCTATCTTGGCATAGCGATCCTCCGCCAGCCAATGAGGGTATTTAACCAGTTTCCCCCGATAAGGGTCATTGAAATAATAATGCGTCTCGTCGTAGCCCACCAGCACCATGCAATGTTCGTTGCCCGGCCAGGTATACCGCGTACCGTCACTCAGATACCAGGAACCGGTGGGAACGATCTCCAGCATGCCGATGGTGACCCAAGTCAGCACCGGGGTGCCCTTGGCCACATACTCCCGACACAGCTCCTTCAGGGTGGTGCCGCCGGTATCCTTGACACGGCCGGGGGTGCCAAAATAAGCGGTCAGCGCTTTCTTGATGACCGAGGACATACAACCGTAGGCGTTGGTGCCACGAGGGTTGCCCACGAAGGTTTCGTAGGGAGAGGGGCCGCACCACTTGCCGTCCTTGGTGTAAAACTTGTCATCCATAGGCAAGTAATTGTCGATGAAGTTGGCTACCGAGGTGCTCTCACCAGCATACCGCAGCGCCATCACCGTGCTGACCGACTCGCACCCGGATGGATATTCCGGGAACTGCGAAAGTATCGGTACATCCAGCACCTTCTTCGCCCCCAGCGGTGTCGCATCAGAGGTAGGCTTGACCGTGGTAGTCGTAGTCGGCTTGGCTGTGGTTGTGGTCGGCTTAGTCGTAGTGGTCGTGGTGGTCGCACGCTCTGCCGGGGTGGTCGAGGCCGGCTCGGCTGGTGCTGACGGGACATCCTCTGCCGTTGAGCTCTGCGTGCCGTCAGAAACAGGATGCCCCATCAGCTGCGGAACACCCAAGATAGCACCCCACGCAATGGCGCCGACCAGCAAAACGCACAAAATGAAAAATACTATTTTGCGCACACGCCCACCTCCATCCAAAGTCGCATGATTATTGTAACACACTATAAGTATAGCGTCAAGGGTAGCGAGCAAAAGGAAGGTTACATTGAAAGGGTAACAACCAGACGGCGGCGGTCTCCAAAACCGCGTGCCTCGGGTCTCACTTGGTTCTCCTGCCAAAGCAAAAGCCACGGCGCATGGCCGTGGCTTTTGCTTTGGCAGGGGCAGAAGGACTTGAAGTTGCTTCGCAACCCCTCTTGCGGTGCCCGAAATTCCCTTCCCTCGCTATCGCTCGGCGAATTTCGACCGCGGCGCCAACCCCTTCTCGCTGTTTCCGCCCCCGGCGGCGCTCGAAGGCGTTGCCCGGCACGCTCCGCGTGCCTCGGCTCTCACTTGGTTCTCCTGCCAAAGCAAAAGCCACGGCGCATGGCCGTGGCTTTTGCTTTGGCAGGGGCAGAAGGACTTGAACCCTCGGCACGCGGTTTTGGAGACCGCTGCTCTACCAACTGAGCTATACCCCTGTATGGGCGCTGTCCGCCGAAGCGGACACGCTATGTAAACGGACAAAATGTCCGTGGTAAACTGGTGGGCCTTCAGGGACTTGAACCCGGGACCGACCGGTTATGAGCCGGTTGCTCTAACCAACTGAGCTAAAGGCCCATGCCTGTCGCATTACGTGCAACAACAGTTATTTTACCACAAAACCACACAATGTCAAGGGGTTTTTTCGCTTTTAGCTTAATTTTGATCTCCCGTTTCTTTCACAGATCAAGTCCCTCTCTCAAAAAAGGTTCAAACACCACACCGTCCTGCTCCGGAAGGTCCAGCGACGCGGTATAAGCGGTGACCTTATGAACGAAAGCGGCCGTACGGGCAACCGACTCCGTCAAAGGGGTGCCGCGCATCAAATGGCCGCACAACACCGAGGAAAACACATCACCGGTGCCGGCATAGGTGCGCATCACTGCCGGAGAAGCGATCTGCTCACATCCGGTGCCGTCCAGCACGAAATTAACAATGGTATCCCCCTCCCCGGGCACACCGGTAATAACGGCACTTTGGCATCCAAAGGAAAGCAATGTCTCTCCTACCGTTTTGACGGCTCCGGATAATGCGATCCCTTTTAAGCCAGCAATGCGGTCATAATCCTCCCCAGCCAACAAGCACGCTTCGGTAAGATTGGGGGTAGTAACCGTGGCCAGAGACACCAACTGGCGCATAGCATCGATCAAAGCAGGCGTGCAGGTAGCATACAGCTGGCCGTGATCGGCCATAGCCGGGTCGACGACACGGAGAACGCCTGTCTCCTTAGCCCGTGCCAACAATGGCTGTAAGAGCTGTTCCTGCTGCTCGTTACCCAGAAACCCGGTATACACCGCCTCAAAGTCCAGCGAAAGAGCGTTCCAGTGGGACAGGTACGCCGGCATATCCTCGGTAAAATCTCTTATGTGAGGATCAGGATAGCCGGTGTGTGCTGACAACAGCACCGTTGGCAACGGACACACCTGGAACCCCATAGCGGAAAGAATGGGCATGGCAACGGACAGCGAACAGCGGCCAAAGCCGGACAGGTCGTTCACAGCAGCCACACGCGGTATCCTGTTCATTGTCACCCCTCCCTTCCGATTCAATCATTTTGTCTCCCTATCCTCACCGATACGGCGCTCCGTCCCCTCGGAAATACGGCGAATGTTGGCGCCGTGTTTCCAGATAACCACCGCCGCAATAATGGCAGACAGAACCGTGCAGAACACAGCCGCATCGGTGGACATCTCGTCCACCCAGCCGCGAAACACCAAGGTCAGCACCGGCACGTAGGTAGCAGCTACCACCGAGCCGAGGGATACCATCCGGCTGATAGCTACCGTCACCAGAAACAGGCCCAGCGCCATCACCGCCACCCGCCAATCCAGCACGATCATGGTGCCGAGGGTAGCCATGACCCCCTTACCTCCCTTGAAGCCGTAAAACACCGGATACATGTGCCCCAGAATACAGAACAGCCAAGAGAAGTAACCGCCGATGAGCCACGCGGCGTTAGGCGCAAAGGTGCGCAGCTCTGCCGGCACGGACCCGGAAAGATTAAGGTTGGTGAGCAGCCAGGCTCCAATAAGCACCGCCGCAACACCCTTGCCCAGATCGCCCAGGGTGGTCAGGATCGCCGGCAGCACGCCCTGTGAGCGCAGTACGTTGGTAGCGCCGGCATTGCCACTGCCATAAGTACGAATATCCTTATGAGAAAACAAACGGGTTATGATAATGGCCCAGTTAATACTGCCCAGCAGATAGGCGATGACCGCTGACAGTAACAAAGCCAACCAACTATTGGATAAAAAGGACAGCATCTCTATTCCTCCCTATTGATCCGAACCTCAATCGCCGGATCGGTCGCTTTTTTCACGAATAATAAAACGGATAGGCGTTCCTTCCAGCCCAAAGGTCTCTCGCAGCTGATTCTCCAGATAGCGCTGATAGGAAAAATGGAACAGATCCGCACGATTGACAAAGAAAACAAAGGTGGGCGGATTGGTGGACACCTGGGTCATGTAATAAATGCGCAGGCGCCGCCCCTTATCCGTGGGAGGCTGTACACGGGCGGTAGCCTGTGCCAGCACATCATTGAGCATCCCGGTACGAATACGCATGGAGTTCTGCTCGCTGACAAACTTGATCAGCTCAAACAGACGATCCACCCGTTGCCCCGTCTTGGCAGACAGAAAAATGAACGGTGCATACGGCATAAAGGAAAAATCATTCATGAGCTTCTTGCGCATAGCGTCCATGGTGAAACCGTCTTTTTCTACGGCATCCCACTTGTTGACAGCGATGATGCAGGCCTTGCCGTTCTCGTGGGCTATGCCGGCCACCTTACTATCTTGCTCGGTAAAGCCCTCTACCCCATCGATCATAATAACGCATACGTCGGCCCGTTCTACGGCCATGCGCGCACGCAGGACGCTGTACTTTTCCACCGCATCGTCCACCCGGCTTTTGCGACGCAGACCGGCGGTGTCAATAAACACGAAATCGCCCAGCTCGTGGTGTACCCGGGTATCAATGGCGTCCCGGGTGGTGCCTGCCACCGAGGATACGATGCTGCGTTCCTCTCCGGCTATACAGTTGATGAGGGAGGATTTGCCGGCGTTGGGGCGGCCGATGACCGCCACCTTAATGACGTCCTCCTGCTGTGCCTCCTCATCCGTATCCGGAAGATGCTCAAACACCGCATCCAGCAGATCACCGGTACCCATACCGTGTACCGACGATACGGCGATGGGGTCACCCAAGCCCAGATTGTAAAACTCGTAGAACTCCGCCGGAGGTTCACCGGGGGTGTCGCTTTTGTTGACACACAGCACCACCGGCTTGCCGGAGCGCTGCAGCATAGAGGCCACGCTATGGTCATTGGCCGTGACCCCGGCACGGATATCCGTCACCAATACGATCACGTCCGCTTGATCGATAGCCAACTGTGCCTGATGGCGCATCTGTGCCAGAATCACATCATCGGACTTCGGCTCGATGCCGCCCGTGTCCACCAGCATAAAGGTCCGACCACGCCACTCGCAATCCGCAAAAATGCGATCACGGGTCACACCCGGCGTATCCTCTACAATGGACAAGCGCTGACCGATAAGCTTATTAAACAAGGTCGATTTTCCCACGTTGGGACGGCCAACCACGGCCACAATGGGCTTCGCCATAGCAAAACCTCCTTTACATAAATGCTTCCAGTAGTGCGGCGCCGTCAGTCTCCGGCACCAGACACACCTTAGTGTGTAAAGCTTCCTCAACCTGCGAGGGGGTCACATCGTCCAAAAACCGATCCTGCTCCTGCCGCAGCATATTCTCCGGCAACAACAAGGTGTCCATGGCAATCCCTTCACATTGCTTGATAAGATCCCCTCCGGTAACAAGGCCGGAGACGGTGATCAGCTCACCAAAAAAGTCGTTGCGAACAGCCACCACCTGCACCTGCAGATACGGCCACCGGGCTTTCGCCTTTTCCACAAGCTCCTGCAGGAAGGGGGCGGCGGCCACCCCGGTAGCGATCACAAAGCGGTCATGGCGGGGGGCACGTGTCTCCTGCTCCAGCGCTTCCACAAACTGCTCACGCAGCAAAGCTGTCATGCCCACACCGTTTTCCAGCTGAGCGTATTCCTCATAATAATCACCGTCGGGCACAGGAAGCCCGGCCCGGATATACCACTCGTCGGAGGGGTAAAACACCCGACTGCCGGTAGATGCCAGCATGGCATCCCCCGCCGTTTCCAGCTGGTGAATAACCTGTCGGCATTCCTCCGGGGTAAAGGGGCGTAAGGGGAGCAAGCCTTCCCGGTGGCGAGTCAGCCCCACCGGCACAGCAGCCACACTGCGTACCGCCGGGCCCAGAGCCGCCAAATCGCGCAGGGTGCGATCCAGCTCTTCCCCATCGTTGTAGCCCGGCACCAACACCAGCTGGCATTGCACCGTCAACCCGGCCTGCACAAACCGATGAAGGGTCTGCAGGCAGTCACCGGCAAAGCGGTTGTTCATCATCCGGCATCGCAGGTCAGGATTGGTCGTATGCACCGAGATGTTGATGGGACTGATGTGCATGGCAATGATCCGGTCAATTTCGTGCTCGGTAAGGTTGGTCAAGGTGATATAATTGCCAAAAAGGAAGCTCAGACGGCTGTCATCATCCTTAAAGTACAAGCTCTCCCGCATACCGGAGGGTAACTGGTCAATAAAGCAGAAGATGCACTTGTTACGGCAGGAGCGTTGTTCATCCATCAGGTAGGTATCAAACTCCAGACCGATCTCCTGATACTCCTCCTTGCGCAGGCGCACGGTACGGCTACGGCCATCGGAAACCACCGTCAGCTTGAGCCGGGTATCCGGAATATAGAAGCGGTAATCCAGCACATCCTCTATGGGATGGCCGTTGATGGCTACCAGCGTATCACCGGCACGCAGACGCGCCTTTGCCGCTGGGCTGCCCGGTATCACCGAGGCAATCTGCACCGACACACGGCCCCCTCCTTCCTCAAAGATCCATACAAAGAAAAATAGAGAAGGATCGCTCCTCCTCTACTTTCACCTCTCGCTAAGCGGTTGGGCGATCGATAATCATTCGCCAACCTTGACGACCTGCTTGCCATTGTAATAGCCGCAGTTGCCGCACAGCCGATGAGCGCGCTTGTACTCGCCGCACTGGGGGCATTTCGTCAGCGCCGGAGCGTCCAGCTTCCACAGATTGTTGCGTCGCTTGTCGCGCCGGGCCTTAGAAGTTTTTCTCTTGGGTACCGCCATTGTCAGCACCTCCTTGCATTGATCAAAGGTTAAAGTAACTGGCTCAGTATCTCCAAACGGGGGTCTACGGTCTTATGCTGACAACCGCAGGGGCCTTCGTTGAGATCCTTGCCGCACTGAGGACATAACCCGTGGCAATCCTCCCGGCAGAGGCTCTTGTACGGCAGTTCCAGAAAGATCGCCGCCTGCACCAGATCGTCCAGTGCCAGCCGGTAGTCCTCCAGCAGAACATAGTCGCTGTCCTCATTTTCGAGAGAGGTTACCAGAATGTGTTCCATCGGGACGTCGTAAGCACGCTCGAAGGGTGCCAGACACCGATCGCACCGGCCGTGGAAGGTAAAGACCGCCCTGGCGGACAGCTTGACCACACCGGCTCGTGCTGTGATCTCCCCTACCACACGCACAGGCTGTGGGAAGGGGGTGATCCCCTGAAACTCCACCTGGGTAAAATCCAACTCTGTATCAAGTGGAAGACGGGTCGTCTCCCCCATGAACAGGGATCTGCATTGCACAAACATAGTTCACCTCAAGTGTCACGCATGATATTATATAGGCAACGGACAAATTTGTCAATAGTCAAATTAAAAAAGGGTGATTTTTTGTCAATCCACCGGGCCTTCTACCGCCACTAACGGCTCATAGGGCTCCGCTGGTGCATCACCGATATCCCGAATGATGATAAAGGGGGTCAGCTCGTCGTCCTGTCCGGCAGGGTTATCCCGGATGCGCTCTGCCAGCTGCTCATCATCCACTTCGGACAAATCGGGGGATTTACCCAGGATCTCTACCGAAATATCGTTGGCATCCACCAGCACGCAGGAAATATCCAACTGCTCCTTGATGGTAGCACAGACCTTCTCCGGCTCCTTGGGATTGAGCACCGCCAGGGTGTGATAGGTCTCAAAAGACGAATGGCTGTAGAAACCGTCAATGCCGGCTACGTCCTGTCCCACGATCTTGTAGAACACGCCCCGTTTACCAAACAGACGGCCCACAGCTCCGCAGAACACCGCCCACAAAATAAGGGGCAGGCCTTTCATATTGATAGCCAGCTGCAGCTTATACGGCTCGTCCATACCAATGCCATTGTGATTGCTGGTGGCAAACTTGGACAGAAACTTTGCCCAAAAGCCCAGACGGACATCCTCCATCTTAACGGTATTGTCCTGGCACATGGAAATGACCTTTTCGCCCAAGGTGACCACGTCACCCGGCTGATACAGCGGCTGCACATACCGGCGCAGCACCTCCACGTAATCCTCGCCTCGCTCGACGAAATGGGTCTTGACCGCATAACGCTCATAGCGGATGCCATCCACCTCACGCACACCGCGAATAAAGTAGGTAATACCGTCCTTTTCCCGTTCGTTGGCCTTGAGGTTACGGTTGCCTTCATACCAGATAGCCATAGCTTTTCACTCCGTTCGTCGATCGCCGATCCGCATTGTACAGCAAAACCGGCGCCGTCACCTTGTTTATTCCCACACGCTTACACGAACACGGCGAGGGATCTCTCCCCCGCCGTCCGTAATAAACCGATCCATCCCCAGTATGCACCGGGGCAAGGGCTTTATACGCTATCAGATCTCTTCCGCCAGCTCCGCAATGTGAGCAGGAATCTCGCTCTTGTCAGCAGACACGGACATCACGATGTTGGCCTCCAGACGGCTGAGCTTTTCCACAAAGCAATCCAGCGCTGCCATATCGGTGCCGCCAATCTTCAGGACGGAATCCACAAAGATATCGGTGATATCGTAGTTGCCGGCACACATACCGGCGATGTAGCCGTACAGAGCATCAAAGCCCTTAATGGCATAGTCCTCAGCGGCCACCAGACGCGCCTTGTGACTGATATCGTAGGTCAGGGTGTTATCTTTTTCTATAAAAACCACATTCCCCTTAGAGCGCTCCACCGCGGCGTTGCACAGCGCCATCAGCTTTTTGGTCTTGCCGGAGCCTTTGTGACCGAGAATCAATGTGATCATAGTGTTGTCCTCCTAAGATTTAATATTTGGAAACCGTCTGTTGACGGAAGATCCCTTATTTGCCCAAACGAGCCTCCAAGGCGGCACGATCAGCCTCGTACCCGGGCTTGCCCAGCAGGGCGAACATGTTCTTCTTGTAGCTTTCCACGCCGGGCTGATCGAAGGGGTTGACCCCCAGCATATAACCGGAAATAGCGCACGCTTTCTCAAAGAAGTAGATCAGGTAACCGAGGCTGTGCTCATCCAGACCGGGCACCTCCAGCACCAGGTTGGGGGTGTTGCCGTCGGTGTGCGCCAGCACGGTGCCTTCAAACGCCTTCTCGTTGATGAAGGACATGGGCTTGCCGGCCAGGAAATTGAGACCGTCGCCGTTGTCGGCGTCTTCCTTAATGAAGATCTCCTTCTGCGGTTTGTCAAACTTGACCACCGTCTCAAACAGGATGTTGGAGCCATCCTGCACATACTGACCCAGCGAGTGCAGATCGGTGGAGTAGATCACGCTGTCCGGCAGAAGACCGCGGCCGTCCTTGCCTTCGCTCTCGCCGAAGAGCTGCTTCCACCACTCGTTCATCAAGGTGTACTGAGGCTCATAGCTGACCATCAGCTCCACCGCAAAGCCACGGCGGTGCAGAGCAGTACGTGCCGCCGCATAGCGGTAACAGTCGTTGGTGTCCAGAGAAGGATCCGCCAGAGCCGTCCGAGCATCCGCTGCGCCCTGCATAAGCGCCTCAATATCACAGCCGGCCACGGCGATGGGCAGCAGGCCCACAGCCGTCAGCACCGAAAAGCGACCGCCCACATCATCCGGCACCACGAAGGTCTCGTAGCCTTCCCGGTCAGCCAGCGCCTTGAGGGTGCCACGAGCCTTATCGGTGGTCACGTAGATGCGGCGCACCGCCTCCTCGTGGCCATAGGTCGTCTCCAGATACTCACGGAACACACGGAAGGCGATGGCCGGTTCCGTCGTGGTACCGGACTTGGAGATCACGTTGATAGATACCCGTTGTCCCTCGCACAGCTCCAGCAGTTCGCTAAGCTGGGTGCCGGAAATGCTGTTGCCGGCAAAAAAGATGCTGGGAGTGTCCTTCTTCTTATAGTTGTAGTTGTTGGATTTGAGGTACTCAATGGCGGCACGAGCGCCCAGATAAGAGCCACCAATGCCAATGACCACAAAGATGTCGGTGTCCTTCTGGATACGGGTAGCTGCCGACTGAATACGAGCAAACTCTTCCTTGTCGTAGTTGACCGGCAAATCCAGCCAGCCTAAAAAGTCATTGCCCAGACCGGTGCCCCGGTGGAGCATATCGTGCGCCAAGGTAACCTGCGGCTGGAGCGCAGCCATCTCTCGCTCCTGCACCACGTTGTTGACATACCGGGTGTTCAGTTTAACTGCCATAATAATCGACCTCTCCCATACATAAATATCTCTATGTATATTATCCTAAAAAATCGGAGAGGCGGCAATAGAGGATTGTTGCATCCACCCGTCAATTATGTTACATTCATTTTACACTATATCTTCCAATTTTGCAATGGCATTTTGCGAATTTATCGGTTTTTTTACACAAATTATCCCAGCAATGCGTCTGCCAATAAAGTATAGGCATACCGAAAGGTCTTAGCCGGCACGGCGCAGGCCGTTCGCAGCGGATATTCCCCCACCGTTTCTCCATCCACCGTCAGCCGCCAAGTGCCCACCACCTGTCCTTTTTCCACCGGTGCCTGCAGGTCCTGCGCCACCTCCATGGAGGATTCCACCCGTGCTTTTTGTCCCTTGGCCAGTAAAACCGTGGCCGGCGCATCCGTCTGTACCGCCACCGTGGGCGCTTGCCCCTTCAGCACCGGAATCGGCGGCACGGCCAAAGACTTCGCATCCGGCGTATAGGATTCATAAGCGGCAAAAGCATGATCCAGCAAAGCACGGGCGCCGTCGAAGCGATCGTTGGTGGTAGGGCTTCCCAACACCACCGCCACAAAAGCAGTATCCTCCCGTTGCGCAGTTGCCGCCAGACAATAACCGGCGGCGCCGGTGGTACCGGTCTTGAGTCCGGTGGCTCCTTTGTAGTGACGGACCAGCTTATTCGTGTTAACCAGCTGGGAGGCACCGCCACGCAGGGTGTCCATCCAGATGGTGGTGAAGTCGCAGATGCGCTTGTGCCGCATCAGCTCCCGAGACATGACCGCTACATCATAAGCGCAGGAATAGCCGGTGTCGTCCAAGCCGCTGCAATCCACAAAACGGGTGTTGCGCAGGCCCAGCTCCGCCACACGGGCGTTCATCGCAGCCACAAAAGCCTCCAGCGTGCCGCTGATGTGTTCCGCCAGGGCGGTACAGGCGTCATTGGCCGATACCACGGCGGCCGCTTTGACCAGCTCCTCCACCGTCATGATCTCTCCCGGCTCCAACCATATCTGCGAGCCGCCCATGGAGGCGGCACGGTCGGAGCAGACCACCGCCTCCTCCCACGCCAGACGACCATCGTCGATTGCTTCCATCACCAGCAGCAAGGTCATCACCTTGGTCACCGAAGCAATGGGCACCTGCGCATAGGGATCCTGCTCAAACAGCACCCGGCCGCTGGCTTGATCCATCAACACCGCCCCCTTAGCTTTGACGCTAAGGCCATCCCCTGACGGCGCCGCCATAACCGGCCATACCGCCGCATCCTCCGCCAGCAGCTCCTGCAACGGAATACCACTTCCCTCATCGTACATCACGACACTGTCAGCCATCGTCTGCATGGGCGTTGCCGCCAGCACCACTGTTGCCAGCAAGGAACCTAACCACCGGAACCTTCTCATCGTCATCGTCCTTTCCATGTGTCAATTCATCTAATATATATGGAGAAATGTCGCCGGAAAATACGCAGGCAAAAAATAATTCCGGCAATCGTGAAAAAGGTATTTATTTTTTTGGCGAAAAGCAATATAATGGTATAGAAGATCAACAGGAAGGATTTGACATGATGTCTGAACATAATCTGCTGGAAGGCGTCCGTCGTATTCATTTTGTAGGTATTGGTGGCTCTGGCATGAGCCCGTTGGCCGAGATACTGCACGCTAAGGGATTCGTGCTCTCCGGCACCGATCAGAATGAATCCGACAATCTCAATCGCATCCGCAACCTGGGAATTCCGGTAACCATGCAGTTTGATGCCGATAACGTCCGGGGTGTCGATATGGTGGTGTATACCGTAGCGATTCCGGAGGACAATCCCGAGCTGGTAGCCGCCCGTCAACAGGGCATCCCTCTGCTGGAGCGAGCCAAGCTGCTGGGGTGGATCTCCCGACAGTTCGGCAACACGGTGGCGGTAGCCGGTACGCACGGCAAGACCACCTCCACCTCCATGCTTTGCCAGATCTTACTGGAGGCCGATACCGATCCCAGTATATTCATCGGCGGCCGCTTGCCCAAAATCAACGCCAACGGTCACGCCGGCACCAATGATACGATGGTGTGCGAGGCCTGCGAGTTTAAAGATCATTATCTGGAAATGACCCCGGCTATCAGTATTATTCTCAACGTGGATGCCGATCATCTGGATTATTTCGGTGACCTCGACGGCGTCATCCGGTCCTTTCGGAAATTCGCCGAGCAGACCACCGGCGCCATCATTTATAACGGAGATGACGACAATACCTGCCGGGCAGTCAAAGGGCTTACCCACGCATCGCTGATCTCTTTTGGCCTGTCCGACGGCAACGACTGGCAGGCACGCAACGTGCACACGGTGCGCGGGGCTTATGGGGCATACGACCTGTACCACAAGGGGAAGTCTCTCGGCTCTATCGAGCTGGGAGTGCCCGGCGCTCACAATGTACAGAACTCTCTGGCGGTGGCCGCCGCCGCCCATCTGTGCGGCATGACGCCACAGCAGATCGCCGAGGGCATCCGCGCTTTCACCGGGGCCGGGCGTCGATTTGAATTTCTGGGCACCTTCGCTGGGGTCACGGTGGCAGATGACTATGCGCACCATCCCACCGAAATCATCGCCACCATTGAGGCGGCCAAGCGGCTGGAGAATCGAGAGGTGTGGGCCATCTTCCAGCCCTTCACCTATTCCCGTACTGCCCAGCATCTGGAGGATTTTGCCCGGGCATTGTCTTTGGCCGACCATGCTGTCGTCAGCGACATCATGGGATCTCGGGAGGTTAACACCTGGAACGTACACGCCAGCCAGATTACCGACCGGATCGATGGTGGTATACATCTGGCTACCTTTCCGGAAATCGCCGATTATGTAGCCGCACGGGTACAGCCCGGCGACCTGGTGCTCACCATGGGCGGCGGCGACGTGTACAAATGTGCGCGCATGATCGTCGCGCGGCTTAAGGAAAAAGAATAACGCAAAAAAAGATTGACATTCCCCACCGGCGGTGCTATAATAGTCACGCTGTCCGCTACGGGCAGCGTTATATGCGAGGGTGCTGGAACCGGCAGACAGGCACGTTTGAGGTGCGTGTGTCAACGACGTGGGGGTTCAAGTCCCCTCCCTCGCACCACTAAAGAAACACTAAATGTCTACCAGGCATTTAGTGTTTCTTTTATGCAAAAATTGTGGTACTTTATGCATTTTCCCGCTAAAGAGCGCCAAAACGTACCAAAATCGAGCTAAAAACAGCAAAATTACGCGCCAGAGCACCCTTTTTAAGGTGTTCCGGCGCTATTTTTATGCCTTCTCGCTCCGTTATGCCAGTCTTAGCCGTCTTTCGATCCGTGTTACTTTTCACGTTTCTTTGCTCAGCAAAGAAGTTGGCAAAACAGCACCCGACGGGACTCGAATACTTTTAGTTACCCTTTGCATCAACAAAAAGTCATGCAGCCGATATAGAGCGTGGATTTGAATCCAATACAATCGCCTTGATAAATGAAAAATTCGCAAAATCGGGCGAGTTTCTATTGCAAAATCCGACGCAAAGTACTATAATATATCATGTGATTTTATAAGCATTTCCTATAGGAGGAGAGTTTATGGCAGTTTCATATAACAAGTTGTGGAAATTACTGATTGATAAGAAAATGAGCAAGGCAGAAATGCGACGCGCAGCGGGGATTTCTCCAAACACACTTACTAAGCTGAATCGTGATGAAGAAGTAACAATGACAATAATTAATAAGATTTGCACCGCTCTCCAAGTGGATATCGGTGATGTTATGGAATTTATTCCGGAAGAAGAATAAGGAGAGTGTTCGTCATGGCTAAGAAAAAAATAGAAGAAAAAATCAATTTGGACTCCATTTTGTTCAAATGTAGAGATATACTGCGCCAGGCGCGCAATTCCGGTTCCTTCTTTGAAAAGCGCGATATGATGCTGACCCTGGTGTTCCTGCGTTTCATTGGCGAGAAGTTTGAAGATGGTATCCAGAAACTGCGTCAGGAACTTATTGCGCAGGGACTGGATCCTGATGATGAGGAAATTTTTGCGGCATTTTTTGATGACGCCACTTTCACCGACGGTACCTATAATCTTCCGGTTGAGGCTCGTTGGTCTACTATTATCAACACACCCGCCCCGCAGTTGAATGTTGCGCTGGATACCGCGCTGCACAGCCTGGCAACCAGCAGTAAGCAGCTGAAGGGCTGCTTTGTGGAGGGTACTTTTACCACCCGTAATTTGGCTCCAAACGATATCAAGAAGATTGTTGATGAGGTCAATAAGATCAACCACAAGGCATTTGGCGAAGAAAAGGACCTGATCGGCCGCGTATACGAATATTTCCTGAAGGAGTTTGCGGTCAATGCAACCAAGGAGGAAGGCGAGTTCTACACACCTCACGATGCAGTTCAGCTGATTGCTGCCATGATCGAACCTTTTGATGGAACCCTTTATGATCCCTGCTGCGGCTCCGGCGGCATGTTTATCCAGAGTACCGATCTGATCAGAGAGAAGCATGGCGACATTAGTCGCATTAACATTTACGGTCAGGAGAAGGAACCTGCTACCTACCGACTGGCAAAGATGAACCTTGCCCTGCGTGGACTCAGCCACCATTTGGGAGAGGAAGCAGACTCTACTTTCACTCATGATTTGCATAAGGGAATTTACTTTGACTACATTATGGCAAACCCACCCTTCAATCTGAAAGGCTGGTATGATCCCAATCTGAAAAACGATGCTCGTTGGGCAGACTACGTTACCCCACCGGAGAGCAATGCGAACTATGCATGGATTCTTCACATGCTTTCTCATTTGCGCGCAAACAAGGGTGTTGCCGGATTCTTGCTGGCCAATGGCGCATTGGGCGACAGCGATACCGTGGAAATCCGCAAAAAGCTTATTCAGAATGATAAGGTGGAAGCAATTGTCATTCTACCTCGTGACCTGTTCATTACTACCGATATCAGCGTTACTCTATGGATTCTAAACCAAAATAAAAAAGGCGGCAACTATCACGGCAGAGCCCTACGTAACCGTGAGAATGAAATTCTATTTATGGATCTTCGCATGTGGAGAGAGAATCCGGTTAAGGGTGAAAATTTCAAAAAAGTAAAGCTGATTACCGAACAGATTCAGAGAGCAGCAGATATCTACCATACATGGCAGACAGAAGGTACCGATGGCATGCACTACGAGGTGCCGGAACTCTACCGCAGCGTCGGCATTGCGGAAATCGAAAAGCAGAGCTGGAGCCTTGTTCCCAGCAAGTATATCGAATTCATTGACCATGACTTGGATATTGATTTCACTGCCGAGATGAGTCGCATTCAGGCAGAAATGCGGAGTGTTCTCGCACAGGAGAAACAGTCGCAAAAGTTGATGGAAGATGCGTTCAGGGGGATTGGATATGGCATTGACTAAATGCAAGCTTGGAACGTTGATAGAACTCTGCGATGTTCGGAATTATGATGGCATCTATACCCGTGATGACATCAGAGGAATTTCTACAGGCAAAGAGTTTATTGACACCAAAGCAAATATGGACGGGGTCAGTTTGACTTCCTATAAGGTTGTTGGTTCTCAGGAGTTTGCATACGTTGCAGACACTTCGCGTCGCGGTGATAAAATAGCAATCGCGTTTAATACTGGAGCGAAACCAGTGCTAATTTCGTCAATTTACACCGTTTTCCGTGTAGCTGATAAGGGCAAGCTCCTTTCAGATTATCTGTTCATGTTTTTCAATCGACCGGAATTTGATCGCTATGCGCGTTTCAATTCTTGGGGATCGGCAAGAGAAACATTTGACTGGGATACCATGTGTGATATTGATATCGAACTTCCCGACCTTCCCACGCAGCAGAAATATGTTGATATCTACAATGCCATGGTTGCCAATCAACAGAGCTACGAACACGGGTTGGAAGATTTGAAGCTGGTTTGTGATGCATATGTTGAGGATTTACGGCGTAGAGCTCCCTGTGAAAGAATAGGGGCATATCTGGTTGAGAGCGATCAAAGGAACACTACCGGCCTTCCTGTTGAAGCTGTAAGAGGAATCGCCACTAGCAAAGAGCTGATTCCCACAAAAGCTAATATGGATGGAGTGAGCCTTGATAATTATAAGGTGGTAAATCCTGGACAGATCGCATATGTAGCTGACACTTCCAGACGAGGTGACAAAATATCCCTTGGTTTCAACGATACGCAGGAGCAGTTCTTGGTTTCATCTATATCCACAGTTTTTGGAACAAAGAAAGAAAAACTCCTTCCGGAATACCTAATGCTGTTTTTCACCAGAGCGGAATTCGATCGTTACGCGCGTTTCAATTCCTGGGGTTCTGCGAGAGAGACGTTTGATTGGAGCGAAATGTGTGACGTAGAAATACCGATTCCAGATATCAGTACGCAGAAGGCAATCGCGCAAATGTACACTGTGTACGTTACGCGGACGAAGATTAACGAGCGATTAAAAGCGCAGATTAAAGATATTTGCCCGATCCTGATTCGGGGATCGCTGGAGGATAGCACACAATGAATCGTATTACCGATGTCACTCGGCAGGATATTATCGATATAATTAGGGACGGAATATGGATTTCGTTTGATACCCCAGAATACGATCGTGAAAGCGGACAAGTTATTGATGGTTACAGTGTAAGAATGCCAATATATGGCCGATTAAGCGAGATAGATTTTCTATCAAGAATCTATGATTTAGATAATATGCCATCGACAGACCATCGCTTCTCAAATGCCAGCGGTGATATCTGGCAGCACACGGTCAATAACGACGACTGGGAGACTTATTGGTATTTTTCTGACAGCAGATTTCAACTGTCAAACGGCAATGATGATAAGTACATATTGCGCTTTATGTGTGAAATGCTACATCCTGCTGTTAGAGATGAAAAAAGCCCTTGGCGTAAATACCTAGACAAATTCAATGAAATACTTGAGCCGGATGGTTATAGGTTAGTTGCCGTTAAGAAAATATCTGGTCGAGAGGCGTATGAGGCACACGAAATTGACCATGTTATAATTCCCAGCGCCCACGAACCAGTGTATGCAGGAATGAAGGGTGTTGGCGAAGGATCGTATGCCAGGGTGTTTCGTTACACGGATCCATTCTATCAAAAGGATTTTGTTGTAAAAAGAGCGAAAACCGATCTAAACGAGAAGGAGCTTCAGCGGTTCAAGCGGGAATTTGAAGAAATGAAATCCCTTCATTCCCCGTATATTGTCGAAGTGTATTCGTATAACGAAGAAAAACATGAATACACCATGGAGCTGATGGATTTAAGTCTCGAAAAATATATCAGCATGAACAATCAGTCCATGACACTGCAGGAGCGCAAAAATATTATTATGCAGTTGCTCCGCGCATTTGGATACCTTCACTCAAAGGGGATTTTTCACAGGGATATTAGTCCTAAAAATGTGCTGCTAAAACAATATGATGACACGTTGGTTGTAAAGTTATCGGATTTTGGATTGGTTAAAATCGTGGAAAGCGATCTAACTTCCGAAAACACCGAATTTAAGGGGTCGTTAAATGATCCTGCGTTGAAAACAGAGGGATTTGCCAATTACGGATTTTTGCACGAAGTGTATGCGATGACGTTACTATTTGCATACGTTATGACAGGAAAATCCAACTGGGCCAAAATAGATAATCCAACAATAAAAGCCTTTATGAATAAAGGCACCAATCCTGATAAAACAAAAAGATTCCAAACACTTGATGAACTTGCTAACGCTGTAAAAGCGTGTTTTGCAGAACTTGAACATCAAAAGTAGTTTGGGAATGGGAGGCAACTATGGCTAAATTACAGAATTATAACGGCCACTATTGCGAATCTGAATATGAATACGCATTCCTTTCGTTCTTGGAGGACGAAGGGTGGCACTATCTTGCCGGAAATAGCATTCCGCGCAACTCCAAGAGAGACGTCCTCTACATGGACGACATGGAGCTGTTTCTGAGCAAGACCAATCCGGATCTGACGGCAGAAGAAGTGCGTCAGATTATGGATAACGTGCGCCTTGTAGGTGCGGAATCAGATTTTGCAACACTCCACAAAGTCTATGGCTGGATGGTAGATGGCGTTCAATTCACCCCGCAAGCAGGCCTCCCAAGAATGGTGAATCTGATCGACTTTGAGAATCCGGAGAATAACCTTTTCCGCGCAGTCAATCAATTTACTGTAGAATACACCAATAACGGACAAAAGGAGAACCGTCGTCCAGATATAATTCTGTTCGTCAACGGTATGCCTCTGTGTGTTATTGAGCTGAAAAATCCGGCAGATGCCAATGCAACGATTTTTGATGCATGGGAGCAGATCAATATCCGCTATTGGCGCGATATTCCCCACCTGCTGCATTACTGCCCGCTGGCGTGTATTTCAGATGGAGTAAAAACCAGATTGGGCACTGTTCGCACGCCTTATGAGCATTTCTACGCATGGCGTCGCATCAATGATGGTGATAAGGTTTCCACGTTGCCTTTTGATGAGCTGGAGACAATGATAAAGGGCGTATATAGCCCCCTAAGATTCTTAGAAATCTTCCGCGACTATATTTACTTCCAGGATAGCGAATACGACAGCGACGAACGTGAGATCGTGTGTCGTTATCCGCAGTTTTTTGCTGCCCGCCTTTTGAAGCAAAGTATTATAAAATCCGTTATTGAAAAGAGTGGCAAGGGTGGTACATATTTCGGCGCAACCGGCTGTGGCAAGACATATACCATGGCTTTCCTTGCACGTCAGTTGGCGCTGCGCTGCACCCATGTGCCGGAGATTGGCTCGCCAACAATCGTTATGATCGTTGACCGCGACGAGCTGCAGAAGCAGGGCGCAAAACTGTTCACTAAGAGCAAAGAGTTTCTGAATTTGGGCGAAGTCACGGTCGTCCCCAGCCGCAGAGCGCTAAGAGAAGAACTTGGCACACGTGAAAGTGGCGGATTTTACATTTGTACCATCCAGAAATTCTGCGATAGAGAAGATGACAAGATCGGCCTGATCAATAGCCGTTCCAATATCATTTGCTTCTCTGACGAAGCCCACAGAACCCAACTGGAGCATGCGAAAAGGATTCAATTCAGCAAAGATACTGACGAAAATATGCGTGCTATGTTGTCCAAGCCTTATGCAAAGGTGCTGAAGGAGGCATTTCCGCAGGCGACTTTCGTTGGCTTCAGTGGTACCCCGATTGCGGAAACCTATCAGACATTTGGTGAAGAAATTGACCGCTATACAATGGATCAGGCAGTCGCAGACGGCCTGACTGTGCCGATTAAGTATCATCCCCGTATTGCAAAAGTTCTGTTGGATCAGGAAAAGGTACAACAGATCGAGGCTTATTATAAAAAGTGCGCAGAGGATGGTGCTACCGCTGACGATATTGAAGCCAGCAAGAAGGCTATGAGCTCTATGGAGATTATTCTTGGTGAGCCTTCTCGTTTGGAACGCCTTGCAGTGGATATCCACGATCATTATGTTTCTTCGTGCGAGAAGGATCCGGACAGGATTCAAAAAGCGATGGTCGTGTGTTCCAGCAGAACAATCGCTTATGCGCTTCTAAGAATATTCCAAGAAAAGTATCCGGAGTGGTTTGTAGATAAAAAAGCGCCGGACGGAGTGGCTGTGTCCGAAGAAGAACTGCGCGAGCTGAAGCTAACGCCCTTTATGGCAATGGTAGCCAGTGTCGGCAGCAACGATCAGCCGGATATGTATAACTACCTTGGCGGTGTAAAGAACAGCAAGCGCTCTGAAGAATTGGATGCAGCGTTCAAGCAGAATAAGTCCAATTTCCATATTGCCGTTGTCGTTGATATGTGGATCACAGGTTTCGACGTTCCTTCGCTGACCTACATGTATAACGATAAACCCCTGAAAAAGCATTTGCTGATTCAGACGATCAGCCGCGTCAACAGAAAATATCCTGGCAAGGATTATGGCTTCATTATTGACTACATCGGCATTCGCGATAACATGCGTGAAGCCATGAAGATTTACGGCGGAGATAATTCTGTTGCGCCTACTGCCGATGATGTAGAGCAGGCAACCGGTGTGTTCCGCGAGGAACTTGTGATCCTGAAAGATTTGTTCTCTGGATATGATCTGGCACCGTTCCTTGACCCGAACGGAGATCCTGCTCTGCGTTATAGATTATTGGCCAAAGCTGCCGAGTATGTTTTCATTTCCACGCAGGAGCTGCAGACAGAAAGTAAAGGCGGAAAAAGCGTCAAAAAGGTTTCTTTCAAAACATACTTCTTGAAAACAGTCAAACGGATGCGTGCAGCATATGATATTTGCCAGCCGTCCGGTGAGCTGGGAGAGGAAGAATCCGCGCTGGCGCAATGCTTTATGGCGATCGCCGGCTTTGTCCGCAAGATGAGCGGCACCAGCGAAGTGGATGCGGATACCATGAACCGCCATGTTGCAAAGATGGTAGAAGAAGCACTGCGCTACAATGAGGTTGAAAGTGTTCTTGAGAATGGCGAGCAGGAGGATATCTTCAGCGCCGAATACTTCGAAAAGCTGTCGGATGTTAAAATGCCCGCATCCAAACTGGAACTGCTAGTAAAAATGCTCCGCAAGCAAATATCGGAGTACAGTAAAACAAATCAAATGGCTGCAAAGAAGTTCCAAGAAATGCTGGAAGACACTATAAGGCAGTATCATGAGCGCAGGAAGCATCTCACTGCCGAAGAAGCAGGTGAAGCTCAGGAGCATACGTCTGAGGAAATCATTAAAAACGCCACCGAGCAGGCATTGCAGATATTGAGAGATATGAATGCCGATCGCGAAAGCTTCCGTAAAATAGGTCTCACCTTCGAAGAAAAGGCGTTTTACGATATTTTGATGGCGCTGCGTGATGAGTATAACTTTGAATACGGCGAGGACAAGGTTGTTGACGGCATCACAGTCAACGATAAATGCAAGGCCCTGGCAAAGAAGGTTAAGGAAATTATTGATACCAAATCTTCCTTTGCCGACTGGCTCAATAACCAGATTGTCCGCGATCAGTTGAAGTTTGACATCAAGGTTTGTTTGATTAAGAACGGATATCCCCCGCAGTATAGCCCCGAAGTGTTCCGCAAAGTGATGGAGCAGGTCGAAAACTTCGAAGAAAACAATTAACAAAGAGGGTGCAACATGGGATATATTTATATTTTCACAAATCCGTCGTTTCCGCAGTATGTGAAAATCGGATATGCAACAGACGTGAAGCAGCGGCTGGATCGTCATCGTGATCGTCGTTATCCTGCTGATATCCTTCATCGCAGACGGTGCAAGTTGGGAGGCAATAGACACGCTGCTGGGATTGGGGCTTCTGGCGTTTCTGTTCTTCCGCTGGATATCCACATAGGGCGGCAGGCACACTACTTTTACTTACTCTTACCTCAATTCTGCTCCGTTTGGTTACTCTTTCGCAGAAAAGGAACACCTTTTGTCTTGGACAAAAGGTGTTCCTTTTTTAACTAAATCCGTCCTATCGGACGGGATAAATCCCACTTTCGTGGGATGAAATCACTTCGTGTTGAAAGCCGACTTCGTCGGAGATTGGACGGATTTAATTTCATCTGCGAAGTAAATTCCATCCGCGTTTACTCGGATTTCATCGCGCTTGCGCGATTTCATTGAAATATCCGATGATTTGTGATAGAATCAGTTTAATAGAATTAAATTTGACGGTCATTTTTCACTCTACCATAGGTTTAATTCTCCTCACTAAACCAATGGTAGGTGTATCTCATGCGAAATGGCTGTTACACTGTATACGAAAGGAGGCAGCCCATGAATCAAATAATAATCGGAAGATTTATTGCCGAGTGCAGAAAAAAGGTAAACTTAACACAAATGCAGTTGGCAGAAAAACTGGGTATCACCGATAAAGCAATATCCAAATGGGAACGGGGCGTGGCAATGCCCGATACTTCGATAATGCTCGAACTCTGTGATATTCTTTGCATCAGTGTAAATGAATTATTAAGTGGGGAGAAAATCAACATGGAAAATAACAATCAGAAAAACGAACAGCTTTTGCTTGATATGGCAAAAGAATTAGAGAAGAAAAACAAAACGATTTGGAATGCCATGTGGACGATCATGACGGTGAGCATCATTGGGTTGATGGGAGGTCTCGCAATCATCGCATTTTTTATGCCCGAAGGCCCTTGGATGCTCGTTGCAATACTGACGCTCTGCGTGATCTTCCTGATGCCGTGCTTCTATGCGTTAAAGCTTGAGATCAGCGTGGGTGCTTACAAGTGCAAAAATTGTGGTCATGAGATTGTGCCCACCTACACGCAGGCACTTAATGCGATGCACAGAGGAACAACTCGATACTTAAAGTGTCCCAAGTGCAACAAACGCACTTGGTGCAAAAAAGTATTAAAGAAGTAAGCCCCCATATGTCGAACAAAGCCGCTGCCATACTTTTGGCCGTTTTTACCCCTACGCATACACCGTTTGGCTGCTCTTTCAGAAAAAAACTCGCTATCTTCAGCAAAGAAACGTGATATAAAGGTATAACATAAGGGGACAACGGTCGTGACCGCTGTCCCCTTATACTATGGCTGTTGCCGGTAGGCACGGGGGGATACGCCAAAGCGCTTACGAAAGGCCTTGCTGAAGGCATACACGTTCGCATAACCCAAACGGGTGGCAATCTCGGTGATGCTGAGACGGCCCTCTTTAACAAGCAGGCCGGCCAGCTGTGCCTTCCTGTCACCATAATAATGAGATAAAGTGCCGCCGGTGGTGCGGCGGTACAGGGCGGACAAATATCCGTAGCTGTAGCCCAGAGCATCCGCCATCTCCTGCAGTTCCCTCATAGTGTAAATATGGGTATCAATGTAATTGGTCATCTGGTAGCACAACACCTCCGCCGGAGTAGCGGTATCCCGCGGCAAAACCGGCTGTACCTGCTCAAAGGCACGCAGGGTGGCGATAATCACCTGCTCTACCAAAGACGTTAACAGCTCCTCCCGATACGACTGTTCGTGATGAAGCTCCCCGATCATCCGGCCAATCAGCTGGGACACCCACTCATCCCGGAACACCCTTGTCCGGGGAGAATGAAACGTCTCCGCCAGCGTCAAAAGTGCCCTGGCAAACGGCTCTCTATGACAAATAAAAGAAAAAAAGTCAAACTTAAGCGGCGATTCCCTGGAAGAAGCAATGGCATGCGTATCCCCGGGGAAGGAAAGATAAATATCTCCTGCCGTCACCGAAGTGGGAATACCGTCAGCAAACACCTCCCCTTCACCGCCGGTCACCAGCGTCAGCTCGTACAGATCATAAACGTGATCGTCAATACGACCGCCGGGTTCGCAGTAAAGGCGACCTATCTGCAAAATATCTACGCCAGCAAGGGCCAGCGGCTCCTTGAGATAATCCTTGATCAAATGATAACGACCAGCCATCCTATCGCCTCCGGCTCTATTGTACGGCATAACGGGTGAAAAGTCAATAAAGATATGTTTACCGGGCGAAAACACGCTGTTTTTTTCTAATAAATTAAGTTTGGATATGTTTTACATTGTGTGTAAGCATTGCACTTTATGCCGGATTGCGGTATAAAAAGAGTAGAGAACCAAAAACATTCATCAGGAGGGTATATCATGAGTCAGATCGTTACTATTGCTGTCATCGGCTGTGGGCGTATTGCCCGCAACGCCCATCTTCCGGCATTCTGTCAAATGGAGGGCATCCGCATCAAATACGGATGCGATATCATTGAGGAAAAAGCCCAAAAGCTCAAAGAGGACTTCCCCCTCATTGAGGAGGTCATCACCGACTACAAGGTGGCCTTAGCCGATCCGGAGGTGGACGCAGTCTATGTGCTGACCCCCAACTATGCTCACTACACCATCTCGGTGGAAGCGCTGCAGGCTGGCAAGCACGTGTTCTGCGAAAAGCCCATCACCGTCAACTATGCTCTATCCTGCCAAATGGCCGAGGCGGCCGAAAAAGCCGGAAAAATGCTGAACATCGGTGTATGCAACCGGCATCATCGCTCGGTAGAACGGCTGGAGGAAATGAACCGTAACGGCGAGTTTGGCACCATCTATCACGTATACTGTTCCTTCCGGTCGTTCCGGAGCATCCCCGGCTTGGGCGGTGCCTTCACGGATAAAAAGCAATCCGGCGGCGGCGTGCTCATTGACTGGGGCGTGCACTTTATGGATCTTATCCTGTACATTCTGGGCGACGCAAAGCTGCAGACCCTGACCTGCGACGCCTACTGCGAAATGGCCAAGGATATGAAAACCTACCGCTATGAGAATATGTGGGCGGAGGACACCGCCGATGTGGAAAACGGTGTCAATGACGTGGATGACTTCATCTCCGGTCATATCCGCACCGACAAGGGCAGCATCTCCTTCAATGGTGCCTGGGCGCAAAACATTGAGCAAAACGAGATGTTTATCGACTTCCTGGGTGATAAGGGCGGCGCCCGTCTGGATTATGGTGGACATTTCACCTTCTGGAAAGGAGATACGCTGGAAAAAGTCACACCGGAATACGATATCCCCAACATGTATCTGGAAGAAAGCATCGCCTTTATCGACAGTATCCACACCGGCGTTAAGGATCGCAACCACATCGACTATGTGCTGGAAAGCGCCTTGCTGTTGGATAAGCTGTACGAGTCGGCTGAAAACAAGAGAGAGGTCGTGCTGTGATATGAAAGCCATCGGGTTTATTGACTATTATCTAAGCGAGTGGCATGCCAACAACTACCCCCAATGGATCAAGGAGGTCTGCCAGAGAACAGGGCTGGACTACACGGTAGCCTATGCCTGGGGTGAGCAGGACATATCCCCCGTGGACGGGGTGACCGGCGCACAATGGTGCGAAAAAATGGGAGTAACCCTCTGCCCCACCCTGGAAGAGGTATGCCAAAAAAGCGATGTGCTCATCATCCTGGCACCCTCCGATCCGGAGAAGCATCTCGGCTACGCCCAGCAGGTGCTGTCCTACGGCAAGCCCACCTACATTGACAAAACCTTTGCTCCCGACGGGGAGACAGCCAAGGCCATCTTTGCCTTAGGCGAGCAGTACAACACCCCCTTCTTCAGCACCTCTGCCTTGCGGTATGCCGAAGAACTGGCGGATATGCCTCCCGTCCGTGGCCTGTCGGTCATGGGAGGCGGCGGCAACTTCCCGGAATACGTCATCCACTTGGTGGAGATGGCGGTTGCCGTTACACCCAGTCCCTTCCACCGGGTGAAGGTTCACGTTGCCGGAGAACGGCGTCTGTGTTGTCTGGAAACCGTGGATAAAGACACGGCGGCGATGGTCTACTGCCCCGGTATGGACTTCGCTCTGGGTGGTGACACTGCTGATGGACAGCCCGTATACCGGGTGGTGCAATCGGATTTCTTCCCACGGCTCATCGAGTCTATCCTCCGCTTCTTTGAGGACGGAAAGCTGCCTTTTGACCCGGCGCAGACGTTGCAGGCCATGGCGGTACGAGATGCCTTGCTGCTGGCCGAAAAACAACCGGACGTTTGGGTGTCTGTCAAACAATAATCCATAGGAAAAACAGCCCGATACCGTTATGGTATCGGGCTGTTTTAATGCTAAGGATTAGTTGAGAAAGCTACCGGCATACAGATGATCGGTCTGTCCCTGAGGAACCATGATGGCATCCACAGCGATCTCCTCGGCGGTACGGGCACTGCCGAACAGATCCACCGTATAGATGGTGCCACGGAAATACTGCGGATCTGCCGCACGGTTATCGCCACCGATGCGGAAGCCCTCGGTAATAACGGGCAGAGGCTTTGTCAGGGTCTGGCTTTCTGCAAAGACGCCGTTGACATACAAGCTGGCGGTCAGGCCGTCCACCGTAAGTGCCACATGCACCGGCTTGCTGGAACGAATATCGGTGCTAAACACATGGGTGTAGGCAACCCCCTTAACCTTGTAGTACAGACGGATACGACCGTTGGTGTACACCTCCAGATTGATTTGGTCAGCGGTACTACCGTCGTAGTTACCGAGAATAACACCGGCACGCTCCTTTTGAGAGGTGTCCAGCTGGATCAGAGCTTCGAAGGTGACCGGGCCAGCGGAGAGCGCAGCGTCGATGGGCTTGCTTTCGCCTTGGCTATACGCATTAAAGCCGGTCGCTCCATCGTAGATCACCTTGCCGACCTCATTGGACGGTGCCTTGATCTGGCTATAGACAAGGATCTGACCGCAGTGAGCACACAGCTGATGCTGGATGCCGCTTGCCGTCTCGGACTCCGCCACGTCCACCACCCAGTCGCCGGCGGTATGCTGACCGGCGGCACAGCTGTCGGTAGCAAAGGCGGCGCTGTACAGCATGGCCGGGTCAAACACGTCCACGCTGATCGCATCCCGGAGGACCTCCTCAGCGGTGCGTACATCCGCAAACAGGCTGATGCTGTAAACGGTGCCACGGAAATAATAGGCGTTGCTGCCACGGTTATCGCCGCCCAGACGGAGACGATCGGTGTTAACAGCCGGGGCGAAGGCCACCGTACGGCTTTCTACCGCCACACCGTTGACATACAAGGTGGCTGTCGTGCCGTCCACCGTCACCGCCAAATGGGTCGCTCTGTCGGAGCGAACATCGGTGCTAAACAGGCAATCCACCTTAGCGCCGGCCTCGTTGGTGTAGAACAGACGGACACGTCCCTGAGAATAGATCTCCAGATTCACCCGAGCACCGGTGTAACCGTAGTTACCAAGGATAACGCCGGCACGATCCTCCTGGGTCTTATCTACCTGAACAACCGCTTCGAAGGTAAGCGGCGTCTGGCGCAGGGTGGGCAGCGTCAGCTTGTTGTCCGGAGTAAAGGTCATGCCCAACGGCTTGGTCGGCACGGTTATCGTCTCGATATCCGCCGCCGAGAAGGCGTGACCAAACAGAAGGCCTTCGGTGTTATCGGACACCGCGACCGCATCCTTGGCCACTTCGTCGGCCGACCGCACATCCTCAAACAGATGGACGTTATATACCGTACCCTTAAAGAACAAGGTGTTACCGGTACGGTGGTCACCGCCTACCATGTACTTGTTGGTGATGGTGGGCAAGGCGAAGGGCAGCGGCCGGGTCTCCGTTGCCACACCGTCCACATACAGGGTAGCGGTGGCATCCTCCACCGTCACCGCCAGATGTACCGGCTTGTCGGAACGGATATCGGTATCAAATACCACGCTGGCTCTGCCGCCGGTGGTATTGGTGTAGAACAGACGGACACGGCCCTTGGTGTAGATCTCCAAGCTGACCTGAGCACGCCAGCTGGCATCGTAGTTGCTGACGATGACACCGCCCCGGTCGGATACAGAAGCATCCAACTGTACGGTGGCCTCAAAGGTATGCGGAGTCGCCGTCAGATTACCAACGGAATAGGGGTTATCGGCGCCAAAGCTCATGCCGGAGGACTGCAGCGCCTCGACAAGGCTGTTGTCGGTGGTGTAGTGAGCCGCATACAGCAGGCCACCTTCCTCACCGGTTACCAAGGCCATATCGTGGCTGATCTCCTCGGCGGTACGGGCATGGTCAAAGACGTTGATGCCGTACAAAGTGCCGCGGAAGTACCAGGGGTTGGCGGCACGGTTGTCGCCGCCCAGGCAGAAGCCTTCGGTGATCTCCGGCAAGGGGAAGGCCATGGTGATGCTCTGGCTGAAGATACCATCCACATACAGGGTGGCGGTGGTACCGTCCACGCTCAGGGCGATGTGACGGGGAGCATCCGAACGGATATCCTCCCGGAAAGTGTAGCTGCGGGAGGTTTCGCCATTGTGCACGTACAGACGCAGGACGCCACCGGTAAAGACCTCCAGGTTGATCTGCTGGCCGGTGGAACCATCATAGTTACCGAAGATGACGCCTCCACGACCGGTGATATCGGTGGGTACCTGTACCACCGCTTCAAAGGTTTTGGGAGCCGCCGCCAGGGTGCCGACGGTATGGAGAGTCTCCTTGCGGAAGGTGACACCATCCGGCACCACCTGCAGAACGGGAGCCTGCTCTGCCAGGTAATACTTGCTGTACAGCAGGGCCTCCTCATTCTCAAACACCGCATACGCATCGGACACGATCTCCTCTGCTGTACGCACATCGCCAAAGACGTTGACGTTATACAAAGTGCCCTTGAAGTAGCAGTAGTTGCCCACACGGGCATCGCCGCCAATCATGAAATCGCCCGACAAAGCAGGAATATCCATGGTAAGCTGCTTGCTTTCCACTGCCACGCCCTCCACATAGAGGGTCGCCGTCCGGCCACTCACGGTCACAGCCATGTGCTTAGGCTCCGCCGAACGGATATCGGTACCAAAGACACAGTCCACCTTGGCACCATCCACCGTGTAGTACAGACGGACACGGCCGTAGGTGTAGATCTCCAGGCTGTACTGCGCCGCAGCGCCACTGCCGTAATTGCTGAGAATGACACCGCCGCGCTCGTTCATGGTCACCGGCACCTGTACGGTGGCCTCCACCGTCAAGGGAGTGGTGCTCAAGGTCAGCTGCTCCGCCGTACTCCGGGAAGCTGTAAAGGTACGCCCGGTGGCATAGCCCATAGGTCTGACCGCTATCTCCTTGGGAACGGTAAACTCCTTGGCCTCCAGCAGTACGCCGCAGACGGTGCAGTTCTTATGCATCACGCCGTTATGCTCAGCGGTTGCTGCCCGGTCGATGACCCACTCACCATAGCGGTGGGCAATGCCGGTCTTGACGATCTTGTCGCAGTGCAGGCACTGGCGATAGGTGTAACCATCCTCTGTCTCGGACTCCGGCAGGTAGGTCTGCTCCTCGCCGTAGGCGTGCTCTACAATGTTCTTGGTGGTCAGATCTGCCAAGGCGAAGAATACGCTGTCCTCGGTCAGCTCGGTCTCCTTGATGACCAACGCAAAGTTGGACTGATAGTACATAGAGCCGCTGTGTACGTTCATGGAGTTGAGCAGGTTCACGTAATAGCGCTGACCATTCTCCACGTACGAGAACTGGACATCCTTGTTGTGTACCGTACCGAAGTCCAGCTTGTTGAAGGACTTGGCACCGATATCCACGCCCACCTTCAGATCATCAAAGGGGCTGTCGTCAAAGAACTCCATGGTGCCGTAGATGCGGTTGTTGACATTGCGATTCTCATGGAAAGCGGCAATGAGCATGGCTTCCAGCTGCTTGGTTAAGGGATGGGCGCCGTTGTATTCCGCCGCATTCCAAGTAAACCAGATGTAATCCTCGGAGTCGTACAGCTTGCGCATATACTTACAGTAAGGATTAAAGATCTCATCCCAGTTCAGGATATCACCGCCCATGGGGGTGAAGTACATCTCAAACACCGGGTCGTTCTCCGTGCCGAGATAAATGATCTGCTCATCCGCCGGGATCTCGTCACCACGGCCAGCCAGAATCAGGTTGCCCTGCTCGGTGGAACGACGGTTGATCAGGTGCTGGAACTCATACACGCCTTCCTGCCACTTGTAAGCCTTAACGAGACGCAGGTAGTTGACGGAGGCACGGTAGATGGCCTCGTGGTCGGAGACGATGGTGGCCGTCTGCAGCTTACCGTTACCGTTGCGGCCCTTGGAGGTGACACCGTCCAGGTTGGTACTGCCGGTCCACACCGCGTTGCGGTGCGCCACTCCGTTCATATCCAGGTAGTGGGACACGGCGCAGAGCTTGGTGTGCATCATATCGGTGCCACCCTTGTTCTGCAGCGTCCAGTCCATCTCAGTAAAGGTCAGATAGTCTCCAATGACGCCATCCTGCACGTAAGCGGGGTCGCAGGGGTCGTTAATCTGGCTGTCGAAGTAGTCACGCATCAACAAGGTGTTAGCCGAAGTAGGATAAGCGTCAATATGACCGATGGCGTTGACGTGAATACCCATCTTCGCCGCCGTGATAAGCAGGTAAGCGATACGGACAAAGCCATACTTATCATAATTAGTCTTGCCGGACAGCTGGCGCAGATAACCAAAGTAACGGCTGTTACGATTGATGTTGACTGCCGTCTGCACCGAGAAGCGGTAGGAGGAGACGTCGATGTAAACCTCCTCTTCCGGGTGCGCCTGCTTGTAGCACATAGCTTGGAATATCAGGAGGCCCAAGCCCACATTACAGTTGTCCGCAATGCCGCTGTTGGGATATACAAAGGTGTCTACCGTGACCGTGCCGCCGTTGATGTTCGGGAAGGTGGTCACATTCTTGCTCATAAAGTTGCTAGAGTTGTCCAGCCGGGGATAATTCCTGTAATTAGCGTCTATATCCGCGTCGCTGGAGTTCTGGGAAAGGTTGAACACGTCGGTGACCGGGACAGGCGTCTTGGTGGTCGGAAGGACGGTCTCCTCTGCCTTGCTCACATAATCTGTGTAGGCAGGCACGGTATCGGCCACCTCGTTGACGGTCAGGGCATTGTAGATGGCCGCTGACCAATAGGCATCGTCCCGCACAGCGGAGTCGTTATCCTTCCACAGCGCCTTGTTGACGTTGAGGGTGGCGTTGGTGGAGTTACCCCAGATGATGGAGCCTCCGGAGGTAGCGGTATTGCCGGATACGGTAATGTCAATGAGGTTGACGGTGGTACCACTGGTCGTCTCGTACATGAAGCCGCCCTTGGCAGCGCTGTTGCCGGTAGCTATGGTCTTATACAACGCAAGCTGGCTGGACTTGGACACATACAGGGCACCGCCGGCGCTGTCGGTGACGTTGTCGGTAAAGGTGCAGGTGTGCAAAACGATCGGTTCGGCTTCGGGATCATCGGTATACACGAACACCGCACCGCCACTGGCATTACAGCGGTTACCTGCGAAGGTGGTGTTATATACCCCACCCGATGCCTTGGCGGCAAAGCCGATGGCGCCGCCGTTATTCCCCGATACGTTGTCGTTAATCGTGCTGTTGTACAGCGTCAAGGCAGATTCGACATTGTACAGGAAGCCGCCGTTGGACTCCGCTTGGTTACCGGTAGCGGTAATAGCATTGAGAACTGCCGTGGCGCCATTAGTGAGATACACGCCACCGGAGGTCAGGGTTGCCTCGTTCTGGGTGAAGGTCACCCCGTCCATCTCAAGCAAGCTTCCGGACAAGCTGACAGCGCCGCCGTTTTCTTCTGCCGTATTCTTGGTAAAGAGGGTATCCTTGATATACGCATCCACCTTGGCCATCAGCTGGATAGCACCGCCCTGTAAAGCGCTGTTACTCCGGAACTCGGAATCCTTGACGGTCAGGATACGCTTATCCTCGGTCACTGTCTGCCGGGTGGCATAGATAGCGCCGCCGTAGTCCTTGGTGCTGTTGGTGACAAAATCTACATCCGTCAAGGTGACCTCAGAGTTGCGATCATGGGCGCTGGCATAGGAAATGTACAGAGCGCCGCCATTGGTCTGTGCCGTGTTGGAGGTCAGGGTGGTGCCGGTCATATCCAGCGTTACACTATGGATGGAAATGGCTCCTCCGTGCTTACCGGCACTCATGATGGCGTTCTTCTTGAAGGACGCATCCTTAACGGTAACGGTGGAAGCACCACCGGCATAAATGGCACCGCCTTCGGTTCTCGCCTGGTTGGAGGTGAAGGTGGAACCGTCTACCGTCAAGGTCGACTTGCGCTCCACGTAGATGGCGCCACCGGAGCTGGCAGCCGTCTTGGAAGAGGTGGATGCCGCCTGGTTGGAGGTAAAGGTACAGTCGGTCACGTTGGCGATCGCACCGTTGTCAAAGCTCTTGTTAGTGGCATACACCGTCAATGCGCCGCCCATAGTAGCTACGTTGTTCTTAAAAGTACATCCGTCAAAGGTGGTAATGCGAGTGATGTACGTGTTGCTGGAATTAGAGGTGTACACAGCGCCGCCGTAAGTCTTGGCGGTGTTGCCGGTGAAGGTCACCCCTCTGGCGGTCAACTGACCGTAAGAGGAAATGGCGCCGCCACTGCCACCGGCCACGTTGCTGTCAAAGGTGGTGTTGCCGTGGATAACCAGGGTGGTCAGCGCCGAGGTGCAAAGGGCGCCGCCGTTACCAACGGACGTGTTGCCCTGGAACAGCACCGCGGCACCCTCCGGATCGGCAGAGCCGATGTGGATGTGTGAACCCGCCGTGTTGGGCGAATAGAACACACCGCCCTGGCTGGTGGCAATGTTGCCAATAAAGCTGCCGCCATACACCTTTACGCTGCGGTAGTTGTAAGCAATACCGCCGCGTACGCCCTGGTTGGCGGTAAAGGTGCCGCCATAGATGTTCACGTTAGCATAGTTGAAGATAAGACCGCCGTTGGTGCTGGTCCGGGTCTCCTCGCTGGAGGTATCTTCCTCGTTGATGCGGTTATTGCGGTAGTTGCCGCCGTACACATTCAGCACACCGCTGTGCACAATGGCCATGGCACCGCCGATCCGGTTAGGACCACTCCATGTATAGAGATAGGTGCGCAGGTTATCGTTCTTGTACGCATTCTGCACAGTGACGTTGGTGTGCAGGTTCACATAACTGCTGTTGACGATAAAGAACACGGAACCAACCACCGGGACGGTCATCTGATCACAGTTACCATCGATGATCAGCAGATCCTCCTTGGTAGAAACAGGGTTACCCAAGGTCAGCTTGGCATTCTGTCCCAACAGCAGCGCACTCTTGCCGTTGGCATCCTCACCCACCACGAACATATCGCCGCCAAAGCCGGGGGCTCGGGTCAGGGTACGAGGCAGGGTGGAAAAGATGGTGGTCTCGCCGGTGATATAGAAGGTGCGATCCACCGTAATGTCCGCAATCACACGTATGTAGTGAGTGCCGGTTTTGATGGCCGCTTCCAGCTGCTGCGCGCTGCTCACGTCCACCGCATCCGCCATGTGGTCATAGGACTCTTCCTGGTAATCCAGCCACTTGGGGATCTCTTCCGTGATCTCATAAACCTTCAGCTTGTTGTAGATGGTGGCGGTCCAGTAATCGCTGTCCATAGCGCCGGTATGGTCCAGGTCGGTGAACTTGGACTTGTCAATGTTGAGCACCGCACCCGTACTGTTGCCCCAGATGATGGGGCCGCCATCGGTAGCGGTATTGCCGGAAACGGTTACCCCTACCAGGTCAATGGTGGTGCCGGTGGTGGTATGATACAGGAAACCACCCTTGAGGGCCTTGTTATCGGTAGCGATAATGTTGTATATCTTGGCAATCGATTTGCTGGAAGCGTAGATGGCGCCGCCATAAGCGCCCTCGTTTTCGGTGAAGGTGCAGGAGTGCAGAATAAACTCACCGGTGTCGGTATAGAGGAACAGACCGCCGCCGTTCTTCTTGGACACGTTCTTGTGGAAGGTGACGTCGTACAGCGCACCGGAGGCTCCGGCCTCACAGTCCACACCGCCGCCGTTACCGGTAGATGTGTTGCCCGACACGGTACTGCGGTACATGGTCAGAGAAGAGGCCTTCACATAGATGGCACCATTTCCGCCGGCCACGTTGTCAGACACGGTCATACGGCTGAGGGTAGCCGTCGACTCACCCACAAGCGCCAGTGCGGCACCAGCGCCGGTGGTGGTGTTGCCCACCAGGCGCGTATAAGCCGCTTCTATGGTGGAAGCCGTAACGTAGATAGCGCCGCCAGAGGCACCGTTGTTGGTGTTAAAGTCGGAATTGAGCAGATACAGCACCGCGCCCTTGCTGGCGTAAACGGCACCGCCGTTGGAAGAAGACGTGTTGGAGGTGAAGGTGCAGCCGTTAATCTGCAGATCGATATCCTCCTCACGACTGTTATGGCCGGTATAGTAGACGGCGCCGCCGTTGCTGCCGGCGGTATTTCCGGTAAAGGTGCTGTCGGTCAAACTAAGCACCGCATTATTAGCCGCCAAAGCACCGCCGCTACCGGTAGCCGTATTGCCGGTGAAGGTGGCGTTTTCTACCGTAATCCGGTTCTGCGCGTACGCCACGCCGCCGTTGCCGATAACCGAGTTCCGGTCAAACACAACATTGCTCTCTACCAGATCGTTAGCCGTACCAATGTTGAGTACCGCCGCCGTGCTGGCAGGCATGTATATCACGCCACCCAAACTGCCGGCAGCGTTCTCGGAGAAGGTGCCGCGGTATATGTTGGTGGTGCGGTAGCAGTAGATGACACCGCCACGGCCGGCATAGTTCTTACTGAACACGCCGCCATAGATGTTCAGGGTACCGAAGTTATAGATGACACCGCCTTGGCTGCTGGCGGCACCTTCGTCGGTATCAGCAACAACGTCGTTAACAGCGTTGTTGCTGTAGGTACCGCCGTAGATGTTCATCTTGGCCTTGGCAGCCAGAATGGCCACCGCACCGCCCACACGGGGGGTGTAGGACACACCATAGTTGCCGGTCAGCGTCTTCTCGTTGCCCACCTTGAGGTGATTGCAGACGGTCAGATTCTCATACAGATCTGCCGTGGAACCGCCCACCACAAAGATGGCGGAGCCGGTCACCGGTACCGTCACGTTGTCACGGTTACCGTCGATGATCAGCAGATCCTTGGCCGTTGATTCCGGGTTGCCCAGGGTGAAGGTCACGCTCTGTTCACAGGCCGTTCCATTAGCGTCCTCGCCCACCACGAACAGATCGCCGCCAAAGCCGGGCGCACGGGTCAAGGTGTGCTTGGTTTCCGAATAAAGCGTGGTATTGCGCACGACATAGAAGGTACGATCCAGCTGGAAATCCGCGGTGATCTTAAGCAAGCGCTTCCCCTCGGCCAGAGCCGCTTGCAGCGCTTCGGCGCTGTCGATATCCACCGGGATGCGAGGCACCTCCGGCACCACCTCGGCGCCGTTGTAGCCGATGTAGTTGGGGATCTCCAGCACGACCACTTTCACCTTAAGGCTGTTGACGATGGCTGTTGCCCAGTAGGCATCGTCCAAGGGGCCGGCAGCGTCCTTATCCAGATACAGTGAACGGTCAATGTTGAGCACCGCACCGGCGCTGTTACCCCAGATAATGGGACCGCCTTCGGTGGCCGTATTCCCTTGCAGAATAAGACCGGACAGATTGATGACCGTGTTGGTGGTGGTGTGATACAGGAAGCCACCCTTCACCGCGCTGTTGCCAGTGGCGGTGGAGTTATACAGATCAATCTTACTGGCCTTGGAAGCGTAGATAGCGCCACCGTAATTAGCGGCGTTATTCTTGTAGGTGTTGCTGTGCAGATCCACGTGACCACCGTTGGTGTACACGTTGACAGCACCGCCATTAGCGGTAGAGGTGTTACCCTCCAACACGGTGTTGTATACACCGCCAGAAGAACCTTCGACAAAGCTGATGGCACCGCCGTTGCCCTTACCGGTGTTGTTGCGCAGGATGCTGTCATATACAAACAAGGTGCCGCCGTCGCCCACGTAGATAAAGCCACCGCCGGCGCCGGAGTTACCGTCTGCCGTCACCTCATTGAGCTTGACGGAAGAGCCGTTGTTAACGGTAATGGCACCGCCATTGCCGCTGCCGCTGTTACCGTTGATAACACCGCCGTTCATGTCCACGTGACCGTCATTGAGGTAAATAGCACCGCCATAGTTACTGGCCGTGTTATCGGTAAACGTCACGTTTTCCATATAAGCGGTGGCGCCGCCGTTCATATAAACAGCACCACCGGTGGCATTGGCGGTATTGTTATTGAACACGGTGTCGGTCACCGTCAATTCCAACGATTCCTTGTCGTTTTCGGTGATCAGATAAACCGCCGCACCGTAGCTCTTGGCTACGTTGCCGTCAAAGGTGGAGCTAGCGATGATCAGTTCCATCGCCTTGCCATGGATAGCGCCGCCGGAAGAACCGGTGGTGCTGTTCTCGATAAAATCCGCGTTCTGGATTTCCACCAGATTGTAGGCGTAAATGGCACCGCCGGCACTGACAGAGGTGTTGCCACGGAAGGTAACGCCGCTTTCGCCGTACTCATTTTCGCCGCCGACGTAGAGATACGCCGCCGTGCTGGCCGGCATATACACCACGCCGCCCATGCTGCCGGCTGCATTGTTGTTAAAGGTAGCCTTGTAAATGTTGGTAGTACGATAGCAATAGATGGCACCGCCACGGCCGGCATAGTTGTGCTCGAATACGCCGCCATAGATGTTCAGGGTACCAAAGTTATAGATGACACCGCCCTGACTGCTGGCGGCGCCCTCATCGGAATCTTCAATGATATCGTTAACGGCATTATGGCTGTATGTACCGCCATAGACATTCATCCTGGCGCCGGCCGTGATGATAGCCACCGCACCGCCCACGCGAGGAAGATAAGACACACCGTAGTTGTTGGTCAGGGTCTTTTCATTACCGTCCTTGTAGTGGTTGATGGCCGTCACGTTCTCATACAGATTCACGCAGGAGGCCTTCACCACGAAGAAAACGGAACCGGTCACCGGCACCGTTACGTTGTCACGGTTACCGTCAATGACCAGCAGGTTCTTAGCGGTGGAGTCCGCATGACCCAGCGTCAAGGTGACGCCTTCCTCACAACGAGTGCCGTCGGCAAACTCACCCACCACAAACAGATCGCCGCCAAAAGCAGGGTCTCGGGTCAGGGTGTGTGCCGCCTCGGTGAAGATCGCCGTGTTGGCTGTCACGTAGAAGGTGCGGTCCAGCGTGAGATCCGCTGTGATACGGATAGCACCCGTCTGGTCGGCTAACGCCTGCTCCAGCGCCTGAATACTATCCACATCCACCGGATTGGCATAGATATCCTCCGGCTCTCCGTCGCCCGGCTCTTTCTCCTCCCCTCCTTCGGGCTCCTCGCCGTCAAACTCGTCCCCCATGGGGTCGTCCGGCTCTCCGTCGCCCTCGACGATGCCGTCCGGCACCTCACCTAAGGTGTCGTCGGCCAGCGCGGTCAGCGGCATGGTGGAACACACGAGCACCAATACCAGCAGCCACGCCAGGCTACGTTTAAACAAAGCTTTCATGGTCGCCATCTCCTCTTACGTATTATGGGATCAATACCGGCTAAAACGCCATTGCCTAGTGATCGTTGCTCTAAGGTATAATTGTATAATAACATAGTCTGTCCCAAAATGCAACTACCGAAAAATGTCGAAGAATCCGGTCGTGTACATCTTGACTTTATGCGGCAAGAGTGCTATAATCAAGAAAACATTGACGTGGAGGGACCAACTATGAAGCACATAAAGACCATTGAGACTCGCAACCTGTGCGACAGCGCCAAGAACGGCGGCTGCGGCGAGTGCCAGACCTCTTGCCAGTCCGCTTGCAAGACCAGCTGCGGCATCGCCAACCAGCAGTGCGAGAACGAGAACAAGTAATCAACAACCAAAAGCCAAAACATGCCGCCGCGAGGCGGCATTTTTGTTGAAGGAGAAACCGCTATGATCCATCAGTATCAACTAAATGGCTACAACATCGTGCTGGACGTGTGCTCCGGTGCGGTGCACGTGGTGGACGAGGTCGCCTACGACATCATCGCCCTCTATGAAACAGAAGAACGCACCGAGGTGCTGGCCGCCATGCAGGCAAAATACCCGGCTCTGGATGCGGCCGATATCGCTGAGTGCTACGACCAGGTCACTGCTCTCAAGGAGTCTGGCAAGCTGTTTGCTCCGGACACCTTCCGCCGAGCCGCCGGGCATCTTAAGGAAAAGACGGCCGGCGTGGTCAAAGCGCTGTGCCTGCATATCGCCCACACCTGCAACCTCAACTGCGCCTACTGCTTTGCCAGCCAGGGAAAATACCACGGCGAACGGGCGGTCATGAGCCTGGAGGTGGGAAAACGGGCGCTGGATTTTCTGGTGGAAAATTCCGGCACCCGGCGCAATCTGGAGGTGGACTTCTTTGGCGGCGAACCGCTGATGAACTTTGAGGTGGTCAAGGAGCTGGTCGCTTACGCCCGCCGCATCGAAAAGGAGCATAACAAGAACTTCCGCTTCACCCTTACCACCAACGGTCTGCTTATCGACGATGACGTCATTGACTTTGCTAACCGGGAATGTGCCAACGTGGTGCTGAGTCTGGATGGCCGTAAGGAGATCCACGACAAGTACCGGGTGGATTACGCCGGCAACGGCAGCTTTGATCGCATCGTCCCCAAGTTCCAGAAGCTGGTGGAGGCCCGCGGCGGCAAAAATTATTATATGCGTGGTACCTTCACCCACGAAAATCCCGATTTTCTTAAGGATATCCAGCAGATGCTGGATCTGGGGTTTACCGAGCTGAGTATGGAGCCGGTAGTCTGTGCCCCTGGCGACCCGGCCGCCCTCACCGAGGAGGATCTGCCTCTTGTGCTGGAGCAGTACGAAAAGCTGGCCGAGCTGATGCTGCAACGGGATCGGGAAGGGCGTCCTTTCACCTTCTACCACTACATGATCGATCTGACCGGCGGCCCTTGCATCTATAAGCGCATCTCCGGGTGCGGCAGCGGTACCGAATACATGGCGGTGACCCCCTGGGGTGACCTGTATCCCTGCCATCAGTTTGTAGGAGAAGAAGCCTTTAAGCTGGGCGATATCTGGCAAGGCGTCACCAACACCACCGTCCGGGATGAATTTGCCTCCTGCAACGTGTACGCCCGGCCGGAATGCGCCGATTGCTGGGCGCGGCTGTACTGCTCCGGCGGCTGTGCCGCCAACGCCTATCACGCCACCGGCTCCATTAAAGGCGTG
>SVPB01000011.1 GCA_015066065.1 Oscillospiraceae bacterium
CAAACGGAAAGAAAAACTGGAACAGGAACACCAGTACATTTTATCTGGTTTGGTGAAATGCCCATCCTGTAACCAGTCTATGTACGGAGTGCCGAATCGCAAAAAGAAACCAGATGGCACATACTATAAAATTTCCTATGCCTATAAATGCAGACAGACACGGAACACCAACGGAGTGCCGTGTTCGTGTGCTAAACAGTACAACTGCAAAGAACTGGATGAAGAATTTATCAATGCCATCAAACTTTGTTTACTGACACCCGACATCATAGATGCGGTTTTAGAAAAGATAAACAAAGAATTTGATATGAGCGAATTGGAAACTAAGCTCACGGAACTGACCGCCAGACAGAGAGAACTTTCACTCATACAGAAAAAATACGAACAGGCACAACGTAACATAGATATTACCGATAAACACTATGACCGCAAGTTTGAAACCTATGCCCGACAGTTAGAGGAAATCTATGAGCAGTTGGATGAAATAGAAACCCTTATCTTTGCCACAGAAATGAAAATCAACAATGCAACCGCAACCAAGAAAAGCAAGGAAGATGCCATCAATTTGATAATGGCATTTGGTATGGATTTTGAAAACCTTTCACCCCTTGCACAGAAACAGTTTGCGAATATGCTTGTTGATAGCATAGAGATTTTCCCGACCAAACGAGAAATGGGCTACCTCAAAGCGATTCATTTCAAAATCCCTGTTCTCCGTGACTACGGCGATTTTACCGATGTAATGACCATCTGGGATTATTACCCCGATATTCTGGATGAAAATGGTAATTTCAACGGCAACAGCTTGGAAGATGCTATTCCAGATAGAGATATGCTGACAGAGAGAGCGGATTCTACTGGATATGTTCCTGTAATTGATGAACAGGGCGAACAAGAGAAGATTCGCCTGTTCAAGTTAAGGTTAGCAAGAATAAACACTCTACGTGCGGAACAAGGACTCCCAGAACTAACTGCGGAGGAGTTCTTGGCTCGTTGCCGACCTAAAGAAATTACAGACGAAACGGTAGCACTTTTAAGTCGGCAAACTTCCGGTTGATGGAGTGGTGAGACGGCATGGACGTGATTTCTTTGGACGAGGCGGCTCTGCGTCCCAAGGTGGCACAAAAGATGGATGCTTACCGGGCTCTTTCGCCCAACAACCGGCTTACCATCGGACTTTACTGCCGGGGAAGGCTTTACGTTTTTGGCGATCCTGAAGAGGAAAACCGCCGTCTTTACGATATCGGTTCGGTTTCCAAGACAGCAACGGCTCACCTTGTTCTCAAGCTTTGCGGAGAAGGATTGCTGGATCTGCATAGCCCGGTGGATCGGTATCTGCCTCTCAAGAAAGGCAAATACCCCACCCTTTATCAGCTTTTGACCCACACGGCAGGGTATCACCATTTGACCCCTATCGAGGTGACCGTGCCGTCGCTTGTGTTACATGGGTATGCTCGCAAGAACCTCTACGAAGCCTGCACCGTGCAAACGATTATCCGATGCCTCGAACGGCGACGGCTGATAAGCCCCAAGGTGCGCTACGGTTATTCGGACTTCGCCTTCGCCATCCTGGCCGCTGTTGTAGAAACGGCAACCAATACACCCTTTTCGATCATCTTTGAGGAGTTTGTTCAAAAGGACCTGGGTCTTGTCAATACCGTTGTTCAGGCCGATAGCCAATGCCGCCAGCCACTTGCTGCTGATGGCAGAAGGGTATTACCGTTTTGGGTGTGGAAAAAGGAGAACCCCTATATCGCCGGCGGCGGCATGACCAGCAACATCGAGGACATGCTTCATTACGTTGCCTTGCAGATCGAGAGTGAAGTGCCCGATATCACAGCAGCGCATGCAGTTTGCCGCCAATCGGCACCGAAGAACGGGAATCATCTGGTGTGTCTGGGCTGGCATACGTACAAGCGATCCAATCAGCTTTGGCATGTTGGAGGGGTAGGCACCTTCCGTTCCTCTGTCATTGTCAACAAAAAGCGGCAGCTCGGCGTGGTGGTCTTGGGAAACGCCAAGGGCAAGACCTCTGCCAACGTACATTATATTGCCAAAATGCTTTACAGTGAGCTTAAAAATAAAAGAATTCGACTGACTATGGAGAAAGGACTGGATGAATGATGAATCTACGCTTTATTGATGCCGATCAACTGATGGACGGTATCACTCTGGTGGCAGATGATCTGGGCTTGACGATGGCAGAGACCGCTGACGTTACAGTAACGGTAATTGCAGAGGAGTCGGCCATCCTTTCCGTGGATCTCAAAGGAGACCGGGCGACCATTCGCTACGGCGGCGGCCGTGCGGTGTTTTTCCGTGGCCTTGCTCGCTTGTGCCGGTGGATTGAGGATGGTGTTAAGGAAGGTGACTTTACAGAGACGCCTTGCTTTGACAACGTGGATTCTATGGTGGATATGTCCCGCAATGCGGTGATGAACGTCCCCACCGTTAAGCTGTTGCTGCGCAAGATGGCGCTTATGGGCATGAATAGCTTTATGCTGTATACAGAGGACACCTATGAGGTGGAGGGGCACCCTTATTTTGGCTATATGCGGGGGCGCTATACGGCCAAAGAGATTCGGGAGATGGATGCTTACGCTATCAAGCTGGGCATTGAGCTGATCCCCTGCATTCAGACCCTGAGTCACCTGGCTACCCACCTGCGTTGGGCGGCGGCCGCCCCTTACAAGAGTACGGATAAAACGATGATGCCGGGGGTGGAGGCCACCTACGCTTTCATCGAGGATATGGTTAAGGCGGTGGCGGACAGTTTTACCAGCCGTCGTCTGCATATTGGCATGGACGAGGCGCACGACCTGATCAATGGCCGTCTGCTCAAAGAGCGTGGTTTGGCGGATCCGGCGCAGGTGTATTTTGACCACCTGGAACGGGTAACAGAGATTACCCGCCGCTACGGCTTCAAAGCCATGTTCTGGAGCGACATGATCTTCCGCATTTACGGTAACGGCGGTGGCGATTACGGCCAGGGAACCGTCCTGCCGGAGGACGTGCGAGAGCATCTTCCCAAGGGTGTACAGCCGGTTTTCTGGGACTACTATCACGCCCAGAAGGCGTTTTATAGTGAGAATATCGTCAAGCATTTTCAGCTGAGCGACGAGCCGGTGTTTGCCGGCGGCATCTGGATGTGGAGTGGTCACGTACCGCTGTTTAGCTGGTCGCTCAAGTACTCGATTGCGGCGCTGGAAGCCTGCCGAGAGGAGGGGGTGCGTGAAGTGGTAGCCACCGTGTGGCACAACCGTTCGGAGTCTTGCCTGATCCTTTCGCTGGCAGGTATGGCGTGGTACGCCGATTATGCTTACCGTGGTTCCTATGACGAGGATGGCGTACGGGAGACCTTTGCCTGTGCTACCGGCGCTTGCTACGACGACTTTATAAAGACCGAGTTCCCGGACGAATTGGTGCCTCCCTACGTGTGCCGCAGCACGGCTTTGCTTTATAACGACCCGCTGTTGGGATTGGTTGATAAGCATATTGAGGGGGTGGATACCGCTACCTCCTATACCAATGCGCTGGCTCAGCTGGAGGGGCAGGGAGAGGGTGCCTATGCTCCCGCCTTTGAGGTCATGCGACAGTTGGCGACGGTGCTTATCCGCAAGGCAGACTTCGGTATCCGGCTCAAGAAAGCTTACGATGAGCACAACCGACAGACGTTGGAGCTCATGCGGGACGAGTGTGCCGGGATAACGGCAGATATCGTTGCCCTGCACAAGGCTCACCGTACCGCCTGGATGACCTACAACAAACCCCAGGGGTGGGAACCCCACGATATTCGTTACGGTGGCCTGGAGGCACGTATGGACACCGTGTGTGAGCGACTGACCGCTTATCTAAACGGCGAAATAGCTTGTATCGAGGAGCTGGAAGAGGAACGGCTGCCCTACCGTGGCAAGGATGGGGATACTCTCTTTTCCGTCTGGGACTCTTACGGCCCCCTTGTAACGGCTAACCTGCTGACGACTTAATGGATGTGATGGAATGAAAACGAGTGACCGTGTATGGTATCTGGACTATCTGCGTATCATAGCTACGATAGCGGTGGTGCTGCTGCATGTGGCAGCCTCACAGATGCGTGAGGTAGCGGTGTCCTCCTATGCTTTTATGGTGTACAATGCGGTGGACAGCGCTGTTCGATGGGCGGTGCCGGTGTTTGTGATGATCAGCGGCGCTTTGTTTCTGCAGCCTGCTCGTCCGCTGTCGGTCAAAACGCTGTATACCCGTACCATCCTGCGGATGGTCACCGCTTTTGCTGCGTGGTCGGCGGTGTATGCGCTGGACGGCTGGATGCAGGGTGATTCCCTTACCGAGACTCTCTCGGCCTTTATAGAAGGATACCACCACATGTGGTATCTGTATATGATCGTGGGCTTGTACGCCGTGGTACCGTTGCTGCGTCTGATTACCGCCCACCGGCGCGCCACCGAATATTTTCTCCTGCTGGGGTTTTTGTTCGCCTTCCTTTTACCTGGCGGCCTGCAGTTCCTGGAAGCGCTGGATCTGCCGTACGTGGGCGATGCCGTCCACTCTGTCGGCTTGGCGATAGAGGATATGGACTTCCACCTGCCGCTGGGGTATCCCTTTTACTTTGTGTTGGGCTACTATCTGTCGGCGTACGATATTCCTTGCCGTTGGCGTCGGGTGGCTTATGGTCTGATCCCGGTGGGTTATCTTATGACGGTGGTTATGACGGCGTGGTTTTCCCACCGTGCCGGAACGGTCGACCAGACCTTCTACTCCAACTTTTCTTTTAACATTCTGCTGATGTCCCCCGGTTTGTTCCTGTTGGCCAAACACGGTCTGTCCCGTATCACCCTGGGCGATACCGCCCGTCGGTGGGTGATAGGGCTGTCGGCCTGCACTTTCGGCGTGTACTTGGTGCATCCGTTGCTTATCACCTTGTGTGAGCGATGGCTGGGCCTGACCACCCAAAGCTTTGAGCCTTTGTTGAGTATCCCGGTCATCACCGTTCTGGTAACGGTGGTGGCTGTTGGAATAGCGTGGCTGCTGGGACGTATTCCCGGGCTTCGCAAGTATGTTGTATAAGGAGTGATAACAGATGTCTATCAAGGTAGGTATTTATGGTTACGGCAACCTGGGCCGTGGGGTGGAATGCGCCCTGCGCCAGAACCCGGATATGGAGCTGGTTGCGGTGTTTACCCGACGGGATCCTTCGACGGTCAAGACGGTGTTTGACGACACCGTGGTTGCATCGGTGGATGAGGCGGAGCGCTATGTCGATTGTATTGATGTCATGGTGCTCTGCGGCGGCAGCGCCACCGATCTTCCGGAGCAGACACCGGCGATGGCACGGCTGTTTAACGTGGTGGACAGCTTTGATACCCATGCCGCCATTCCGCAACACTTTGCGGCGGTGGACGCGGCGGCAACGGCCACCGGTCATACGGCGCTCATTTCGGTGGGCTGGGATCCCGGCCTATTCTCTCTCAATCGGGTACTGGCAGAGGCCATCCTGCCTGCTGGCGCCGGATACACCTTCTGGGGCAAGGGGGTCAGCCAGGGACACTCCGATGCGGTGCGCCGTATTGAAGGGGTGCTGGATGCCCGTCAGTACACCATCCCCGTGCCGGCGGCACTGGAGGCGGTGCGTCGTGGTGATCAGCCGTCATTGACCACCCGGCAAAAGCACACCCGGGAATGCTTTGTGGTAGCCAAGGAGGGCGCGGATCTTGCCCGTATCGAACGGGAGATTGTCACCATGCCTCATTATTTTGATGAGTACGATACCACGGTGCATTTTATCTCCGCCGAGGAGATGAACCGGGAGCATAGCGGTATTCCTCACGGCGGCCGTGTCATCCGCACCGGCAAGACCGGCCGGGAGCAAGAAAGCACGCAGGTGATGGAGTTTGGCTTGACGCTGGATTCCAACCCGGAGTTTACCGCCAGTGTGCTGGTGGCTTATGCCCGTGCCGCAGTACGTCTGCACCGGGAAGGCGCAGTGGGCTGCAAGACGGTATTGGATGTTCCGCCGGCCTATCTGTCTGCGCTAGAGGGGGATACCCTTCGGCGCACCATGCTGTAAGCTATGGAACGACACGAAAAGTTCGTCTACATGACCACCGCACCGGTGTACGGTCTGGTGGGACGTATGGCAGTGCCAACGATGGTTACCATGCTCATCACCGCCTTTTACAACATGGCGGATACCTTCTTCGTCGGTTTGCTGGACAACACCAGCGCTACCGGTGCGGTGGGAGTGGTCATGGGCGTTATGGCCATTATCCAGATGTGCGGTTTCTTTTTTGGCCAAGGCGCTGGCAACTACGTTTCCCGTTTGCTGGGACAAGAACGCACCGGGGAAGCGGAACGGATGGCCTCCATCGGCTTTTTTAGTTCCTTGATCGTCGGCGGAGTAATCATGGTGGTGGGTCTTACCCTGAGCGAGCCGTTGTGCTATCTGTTGGGTTCTACCGACACCATACTGCCTTATGCCCGGTCCTACCTTCTCATCATTAGTGTGGGCGCTCCTTGTATGGCAGCCAGCTTTGTGCTTAACAACCTTCTGCGTTTCCAAGGCAACGCCTTTTACGGTATGCTGGGTATGGGGATAGGCGGCCTGCTCAACGTGGCGCTGGATCCTGTGTTTATCTTCGGATTCCATATGGGCGTATCCGGCGCCGCTTTAGCCACCGTGGTCAGCCAGTTTATCGGTTTTCTCATTCTGCTGTTTTGTTGTACCCGTGGAGATAACCTGCGTATTCGTTTGCGGCTGTTTCACCCTCGATGGTCAGACTATAAGATCATCCTGCAGGGAGGACTTCCCAATCTGTTTCGTCAGGGCTTATCCAGCTTTTCCACCATATGCCTTAATCTGGCGGCCGGTGCCGTGGGACAGGATCCGGCCATCGCTGCCATGTCCATTGCTACCCGGGTCATACAGTTTTCCTTCTATGCGGTGCTTGGCTTCGGCCAGGGCTTTCAACCGGTATGTGGGTTTAACTATGGCGCCGGTCTCTACAGCCGGGTCAAAAAGGCGTTTTGGTTCTGCATCAAGATCGGCACGGTTCTGTTGACGGCCGCTTCGGTGCTGGAATATGTGTTTGCATGGGAGCTGGTGAGCATCTTCAGCACCGATGAGCAGGTGCTGGCCATTGGTGAGACGTCATTGCGGTTACTTTGTATCAGTTTCCCTCTCATTGCTTGGACGACCATGAGTACCATGCTGATGCAGACCATTGGCAAGGTGTTCTCCGCCAGCCTCCTTTCGGCAGCACGGCAAGGTCTGTTTTTCATTCCGGCGGTGCTGTTGCTCCCCCGGCTGTTCGGCTTGCTGTTTGGCCAGGACGTCGCTTTGCTGGGGGTGCAGATTGCCCAGCCCTTGTCGGATGTGCTTACCTTTGTATTGGCCATCCCGCTGACCGTGCAAGTGTTGCGCTCATTTGGCCCCGACCATATACAGAAATAAGGCAAAACGCCTTGGCGACCTACGGTCGCCAAGGCGTTTTTGGCGTTTATTGGATGGTGTACAGCTCTTTTTTTCTCCCATCGCTGTCGTGCACCAGGTTGTAGCATACCTTTTCATAGTCTGTCAGCAAAGCGGCGTAGGGGCTGTCTTTGACGTCGCTGAAGTGGTTCCCCTGAGCGTCGATGCAGCCTACATTGTTAATGACCGGTACCGTCTTACTTAACTGCAGCAGATAGCGGTTAAAGTCCGACATCCGTACATTGGCTGTTTTCAACAGGTAGGAGGATAGATAGTTGACACTCAGTCTTTCGATGGTTTCTTCCTCAATGTCGTAGTTGGCCCATATATAGAAGGGGGTCACATACTGCTTTTGCGCTTGTTCCGCCGACAGGTTAAACAGCGAGTCGACACCCAGCAGTTCCTGCGTCAGCTCCTCCTCCACGTTGGGCTGGTGGTCGCCAAACAAGCAGATGACGGTTGGCTCCTCCTGCTGTTCAAAGTACTGGATCAGATCCCGGAACGCATCATCCGATTTCTTGATGAGGGAGAGATATTGGTTCGCTCGGGGATAGGCGACCGTGGGCTGACCGTCGTCTCCTTCTCGGGTGGCGATCTCGCCGCTTTCGTTCACCACGTACACCTGTTGATGGAAATTATCCGATTGCTCGGTATAGCCGCCGTGGTTCTGCATGGTGACGTTGAAGAGGAAGAACGGCTGACTGCGGTCACGCTGCTGGTACATTTCAATGACCTTGTCATAGTTGTAGCTGTCGCTGACGTAGCGGCGGATCAGCACCTCTTGCCCCGGATACGCTTGCTCGGTCAGCTGCTCCAGCAGGTTGTTATCGTAACCGCTGCGCTGGTATTCGTTCAAGATATCGTAGGGCAGTGCGCTGTAAATGGAGCTGAACCGTTCAAACCCAAAGTGATCGTACACCGCTACCCGGTTCCATCCGCTGGGATAATAAGGGTGAAAAGCCCGGCTGCGGTACTGCTGGTCCTTGAGTATGGATACCAGGGAGGGAAGCGGTTCATTGACGTAGAGGGTGTAGGCGTTGCTGCCGGCAGGGAAGAAGGAGGTGGAAGCGCCGGTGAGGAACTCAAACTCGGTGTTACTGGTGCCGGCACCGATAACGGGAACGTAAAGATTCCCCTTGACGGTGTTCTCCGACAGACTGCGCAGGAAAGGCATGTAATCGACGTTGGTACGCAGATCGCCCAGTACACGCAGATCGGCCAGGGATTCGTTCATGATGCAGATGATGTTGGGGGAGGCGGTGTCGCCGGCTCCCTCCTGCGCCATGGAGCTTCGCACGATGGACACTACCTCGTCAGGGTCGTAGCCATCGGGAGCAGAGGTGTGCAGGTACTTGGTGTTGAGGCAGAAGTTAAGCACCACGCCGGATTGACGGTATCCGCGGCTCTGATTCCAGAAATCCGGTGCCAGACCGGCATCAGCGTACATGTCGGTAAAGGCGAACAGCCCTACTACGCATACGATGAGGGTGCCAAAGAAGGTGCGGGAGGCGATCTTGGCAACGAGATCCATGCGAGGGGTGGGCAGCTTGAACGCCACGATCTCCAAGAAAGCCAACAGAAGCACGGCGATAATGATCTGGTGGTTAAGGGAAAAATCATAGGCCATCGCTACGTTGGCGGCTGTGCCGGCCGCCATGAAATCCATGGGCAGGAAGGGGGTGCCGCGGAAGGCCATCACGTAATGGTTGGTCAGTCCCAGGAGGAAGAAGAGGGGGTTAATGACCAGCATGGACAACCGCAGACTGCCGGAAAACACGAACACAACGCCGTAGAATAATAGGTATAGGATATAGTTGACAATCAGCACGGCCGGCGACCAGTCCCAGGTAAAGACACCGTTAAGGCATTCCACCATGGTCATAGCCACGATGGGGAGCAGAGGGAATACGCAGTAGCTGCGGATGTGTTCCCCTTTACGCGGCAGATCGATACGCACCGCCACCAACCATCCCAACACCAAGCAGGCCACCAGGCTCAGCCCGTACAACAGGGCACCGGCGGTAACGTCGCTTTCTAAGAACTTGCCGGTATGCAGCAACACCAACGTCAGAAAAGAGACAGCGGTAACACTGCCGCCGATCAACCGCCGCCGATCGGTATGTAAGGCGCACTCGTGCTTGAGGCGTCGCTCCCATCGGGGCGACGGCTTTTTTGATGCCATGGCTGAGCCTCCTTTCAGTAGAATCCTGTACAGTATAACAAAGGAATGTGAAGATTGTATGAATGACGGCAAAATTTCTAAAAAAAGAGAGAAATACAAGAATAAAGGATTGCAATTCTCATCAAGAGGTAGTATAATGGAGATACTGAAATTAAAATGGGCGAGGATGATTTTTTCATCGGTAAGCCCTGCCAAAAAGAGACAAAACGGAGGATGAACGGCGATGATTTTGTGCGCGCAAGAGACAGTCGGAGCCATCATGGGAGATGCCGGCATGACCATTTTGATCGGCTTCGTGGTGGTGTTTACGGTGTTGCTGCTGCTGACAGGGGTGTTTAAGCTGTTTGGCGTGGCTATGTCCGGATTTGACAAAGGAAAAACACCGACTGCCAAACCGTCAGCTCCTTCGGCTGCTACACCGGCTCCGGCGGTTCCTGCGGCGGTAGGCAACGTGGCTCCTGTTACCACGGCTCCTCAGGTGCAGAACGGTATACCGGAAGAGACGGTGGCGGTCATTTCCGCTGCCGTGGCTATGCTGGCTCCTGCCGGTATGCAGTATGCTGTGTCCGGCATCCGCCGTGCGGCTATGGGCAATACCGAGCCTGTCACCACCACTCCGGGGGTGCAGAACGGTATACCGGAAGAGACGGTGGCGGTCATTTCCGCTGCAGTGGCCTCGGTGGCTCCCGCCGGTGTACAGTACGCTGTTACGGCTATTCGCAAAAAGGAGGGCTAAGTTATGGAGCAGTTCTGGCAAGCAATCGTAGACCTTTGGGAAGGCTCCGGTTTGGCTCAACTGATGAACTTTGAGAACGGCGGCTGGAAGAACCTGATCATGATCGCCATCGCCTGCGTTCTGTTGTTCCTGGCGATCAAGAAGCAGTTTGAACCTCTGCTGTTGCTGCCCATCGCCTTTGGCATGCTGTTGGTTAACCTGCCTTTGGGCGGTGTGATGGATCCCCAGCGCAACGCCTTGGTGGATTTTTCCTCAACCGAGCTGGTGCAGTACGTGGACGGTACCTATGAGCAGGTGTACCCTGTGTATGAGGATGAACAATCGGTTCCGGATGGGGGACAGGTGGAGACGTACGTTACCGCCGCCGGGGTGGAAACCCTCGTCTACCGTGATACCTTGGGTAACATCTACAAGGCTGTAGACAACGGCAATGGTACATACGGTTACATCGTTCCTAAGTGGCAGCATTTTGAGCAGGGCGGTCTGCTGTGGTACTTATATCAGGGTGTCAAGTTCGGTATCTATCCGCCTCTTATTTTCTTAGGTATCGGCGCTATGACCGATTTCGGCCCCCTTCTCTCCAACCCCAAGAGCTTCCTGCTGGGGGCGGCGGCGCAGCTTGGTATATTTATCACCTTCTTCGGCGCCCGTTGTCTTAATCTGTTGCCCTTTGCCGAGTCGTGGGGACTGGATTTTTCTTCCACTCAAGCGGCCTCCATCGCCATCATCGGTGGGGCGGACGGTCCCACAGCCATCTACCTGACCTCCAAGCTGGCACCGGAGCTGTTGGGCGCTATTGCCATTGCGGCCTATTCCTATATGGCGTTGGTGCCTATCATTCAGCCGCCCATTATGCGTGCTTTGACCACTAAGAAAGAGCGCTCGGTGGTTATGACCCAGCTGCGAGAGGTCTCCAAGACCGAAAAGATTCTGTTCCCCATCATCGTGTGCATCATCTGTGTGCTGTTACTGCCGTCAGCGGCGCCCCTTATCGGCATGCTTATGCTGGGTAACCTCATGCGAGAGAGTGGCGTGGTGGACCGTATCAGCAAGACGGCGCAGAATGAGCTGATGAACATTGTCACCATCTGCCTGGGCGTCACCGTCGGTGCTACCGCCAACGCCCACAGCTTCCTGCAGCCCACCACCTTGTTGATCATTGCCCTGGGCCTTATCGCTTTCTGCTTTGGCACGGCTGGCGGCGTGTTGCTGGGCAAGCTGATGTACTATATCACTGGCGGCAAGGTCAATCCCCTGATCGGTTCTGCCGGCGTGTCGGCCGTTCCTATGGCCGCCCGTGTTGCCCAGAAGGTTGGTCAGCAGGAGAATCCTTCCAACTTCCTGCTGATGCATGCCATGGGCCCCAACGTAGCTGGTGTGATTGGTTCTGCTGTGGCGGCCGGCGTGTTGCTGACCCTGTTTGGCTAATACATTTAGGGTAGCTCGGGTTAGGGTGACACGGATAACCCGAACCAGTTTTAAAAAGGCGGATATTCCGTTCACCCATCGTTAAAATACTCACGAATACGGCAGTATTCGCTGCGTTTTTGCCTCGGTTGACCGAAAATCCGATCTTTTTAAAATCTCCGACCCCAAAGGGGGATGGTTTCGAGGGATTTTTGGTCTTCTTTTCCGCCGGCAGGCTGACGCCTGCCAAGGGGAAAAGGCCGAAAAGCGCCGAAAACAGCCGCTTTGGGGCTGGTTCGGGTCATTCATGTCACCCTATCCGTGCTGCCGTCGAGAGGCTGAGCATTCTGCTCAGCCTCTTTCGCCCTAAGAAAGGATAACGCTATGATGACTCCCAATGAATTTGTGTCCCTGCGCCGGGCGGTGCTCGACCGACTGTTTTCCCGGATGAATCCCCCCCAGAGGCAGGCGGTATTTCATGCCGACGGCCCTTTGCTGATATTGGCCGGTGCCGGCAGTGGCAAGACCACCGTGCTGGTTAACCGTATTGCGGCATTGATCCGCTTTGGTACGGCCTACAACAGTGATTCTGCACCGGCATTTCTGACGCCGGAGCAGGAGATGTCTTTGCGCGCTTGCGCCGCCGGTCAACAGGAGCCGGACGAGAGCTTGCTTTCTTTATTGGCGGAAGACCCTTGCCCGGCATGGCGGATCCTGGCCATCACCTTTACCAACAAGGCTGCCGGAGAGCTCAAGGAACGGCTGGTGCGTATGCTGGGACAGGAGGGGGAAGAGGTAGCCGCCGGCACCTTTCATTCCTTCTGCGCACGCTTGTTGCGGCGGGAAGGGGAAGCGCTGGGATATTCTCGCCACTTCACCATCTACGACACCGATGACAGCCGCCGTTTGATGAAGACCTGCATGAAGGAGCTGAACATCGACGAGAAGACCCTGGGGCACAAAGCGATCCTGAGTGAAATCGGCCGCGCCAAGGATCAGCTCATCGATCCGCAGGAATATGCCGCCACCCACGCTTCGGCGGCGGATGTCCGCCTGCGGCTGGTGGCTAAGGCGTACGCTTTATACCAGACTCGCCTTAAGAAAGCGGATGCTATGGATTTTGACGATCTGCTGGTATGCACGGTGGATCTGTTTACCCGTTTTCCGGAGGTGTTATCCCGGTATCAACACCGTTTTCGTTACCTGATGGTGGATGAGTATCAGGATACCAACCATGCGCAGTACCGTTTGGTCAGCCTGTTGGCAGCTGCAAGCGGCAACCTATGCGTGGTGGGCGATGATGACCAGAGTATCTATAAGTTCCGGGGCGCCACCATCGAGAACATCCTTGGCTTTGAGGATGAGTTCCGGGGCTGTCGTGTCATCCGACTGGAACAGAATTACCGTTCCACCAAGCGAATATTAGAGGCTGCCAACCGGGTGATCGCGCGTAACACCGGCCGCAAGGGCAAGACTCTGTGGACGGACAACCCTCTGGGTGATCCGCTGCGTCTGGTCACGGTGGACAACGCAGAGGAGGAGGGGCGGTTTGTGGCGGAGACCATCCTCAATGGGGTAGCTTCCGGCCGCCGGTATGCCGATTATGCCGTGCTGTACCGTGCCAATGCTCAATCCAACGCCATTGAACAAGCTTTGGTGCGCAGCGGTGTACCCTATCGGGTGATAGGCGGTTATCGCTTTAACGATACCCAAGAGGTACGGGACGCCATGGCCTACCTGCGGCTGATCAACAACACCGACGATGAGGTAAGCCTGCGCCGTATCATCAATGTGCCGACCCGAGGGATCGGTGATACCACTATGGAAAAAGCCACCGCTATCGCCAACGGCACGGGAGAGAGTCTCTATGCCGTGCTCAGTCATGCCGCCGATTATCCTTCCCTTAGCCGTGCCGCCGGCAAGATTGCCGCTTTCATGGAGATGATGGATGATCTCCGCCAGCTCAGCGCTGATCCGGAAAACTCTCTGCACTTTCTGTACACCACCATGCTGGAACGCTCCGGCTACCTGGCTATGTGGCAGAATATGGGGGAGGCAGAGGCCGGCCGGGTGGAGAATCTGGAAGAACTGTCCTCCTCTATTCAGCTGTACGAGAAGAACTGCGGTGATGATGTCCCGGAGCTGTCCGGTTTCTTGGAGGAGCAAGCGCTGATGACCGACATCGATAACTACGATGCGGATGCGGATGCGACGGTGCTCATGACCATGCACGCGGCCAAGGGGCTGGAATTTCCCACGGTACTGCTTCCCGGCTTTGAGGATGGCATCTTTCCCGGATACCAGACCATGTTTGATCCCACCGAGCTGGAAGAGGATCGCCGCCTTTGTTATGTGGCCATCACCCGTGCCCGGGAACAGCTATACATTCTTCGAGCGCAGAGCCGTATGCTCTACGGCCAGACCAACCGCAATCCGGCCTCCCGTTTTCTGGCAGATATCCCGGACGAATTGACCGAGAAGATTGATAAGACCCACGCCTTTGGGGACTACGACGGCTTTGGCGGTTCCCGATACAGCGATAGCGGCTACAGTACCCATCGCCGTCGGGAGGGCGGTGGCAGCTATACCCCCACCCACAGTGCCCCGGCATTTACTCCTGCCGCATCGTCCACCACCGTGCGCCGACCGTCTGCGGCATCTCCCAGACCGGCCGCTGTTGCGGTATTGGTCGGGGATACGGTACAGCATCCCAGCTTTGGCACCGGTGTGGTCACCGGCATGACCCCTATGGCCGGGGACACCCTGCTGGTGATCCAGTTCGACAAGGTGGGTCAGAAAAAGCTTATGGCCAACTACGCCAAGCTCACAAAAATATAACACAAACGCTCCTCCCCGTCATACTATGATATTGAAGTGTACCGCCCGGCACCGCGCACCGGGGGAGACGCTTTAATACTGACGAGGAGGAGTTTTGCGTATGGCGGATTCGAAGTTTGTTCGGGACAATGGGTGCAAGGAAGCCGTTTGTCTGGATGCCGGTCGGGTATACGACAGCTGCTGTGATAAGGATTGCATCGAAAACATGCGTCTGTTCTTCACCGAGCGTGACCAGATGGTGGTGGATCATGCCACCGGCATTCGCACCAAGAAGGCGGAGGTCATCACCGTCTACATAGACGTGGAGGCGCTGCCCTTTAACCGTGGTTACTATTCCTGCGATCTGACCTTCTATTTCAATGTGGAGGTAGAGGTGTACGGCGGCCATGGCACCCCCTGCAGCATTCTCAACGGTGTGGGTGTATTCCGCAAGAAGGTGATCCTGTACGGCAGTGAAGGCCACGTGCGTGTGTTCCACAGTGAATATCGCCCGGATGCCTGCGACCGGCAGGAGATGCCCACACGGAACATGCCCCATTGCTGCGTGCAGGTGGCAGAGCCGGTGGTGCTGGATGCTCGGCTGGTGGATTGCTGTGAACGCTGTCATTATGATTGCGGCGACTGCGGTTGTATTCCGGCTAACCTGTGCAGTCGTTACGGCGGCAACTTTGTGGACAGTGCGGATTGCAAGCTGGTGCTGGTATCTCTGGGCATCTTCACCATCGTCCAGCTGATCCGTAACGTGCAGATGTTGGTGCCTGTGTATGACTACTGCATGCCCAACAAGGAGTGTGCTCCCACCAGCGAAAATCCCTGCGATCTGTTCTACAAGATGAATTTCCCGGTCAATGAGTTTTTCCCTCCGGCAGCGGAAGGAGACGCCGGCGGCTGTGGCTGTCAACCTCGTTCGGGCTGTTAATCCCTCGCCCCTCCCTCTGGGAGGGGCTTTTTCATTCTTTTCACTTGACTTGCATAGGTAAACTTGTTACAATAAACTATATGTAGCTATGAGGCAAGGTGGCTGATTCCCCTTTACCCATACGAGAAGGAGGTGGCGTTTGGTGGATCTCTTGGTAGCAGGGCTTCCCCTGCGCATTCACAGTGCGGACACGGCGTTTTTTGACCGCCGATACGCCGCCTACGAGCGTCATGACGGTGCAGATCCGGTCATGACCATGTCCACACGTGTGGTGGATCATATCCCCGTCCCCCGGGGAGAGATACTGCAGCAGATACATATGGTGACCATCCTGCGCCAGCCGGATGGCCGGTTGTGCCGCTATTTGCGCCATCCCCAGACGGGAGAACCGGTTTTTGCCTTTCACTATCTGCCGGATTACTCTCAAGTGGAGATTCTGCTGACCCCGGCACGGGTCACGGCAGAGCTGACCCTGACCGACTGGGAATACCTGTACACCGGCGCCATGTTTCGCAACCGTCTTACCTTGTTGGGCGGAGGGGTGCTGCATAGCTCTGCCTTGGCTTACAAGGGGCAAGGGGTGGCCTTCTCTGCTGATTCCGGCACGGGAAAATCCACCCACGTGGGACTTTGGAAGACCCACTTTGGTCAGGATGTGACCATCATTAACGACGACAAGCCGGCGCTGTATTATTCCGGGGATACGCTTATGTGTTGCGGTACCCCCTGGAGTGGTAAGACCGATCTCAACTGTAACCGCGAGGTGCCCATGCGCGCCATTGTGTTTATTGAACGAGGCGCTCAGAATCACGTCCGCCCTATGGATACGGTGGACAGTATGTATCATCTGTTGGGCCAGCTGGCGCGCCCTTATTACGACGACGACCTGGGTGTACGCACGGTGGATTTTGCCCAGCGCGTGTGCGAGAGCGTACCCATCTACCGCATGGCCTGCAACATCAGCACCGAGGCGGTGACCACCGCTTATGGAGCCATATTTCCCGAGGAGGTATCATGCCATGAAGCTTAAAGAAGGATTTATCCTGCGCACGGTAGGCACCAATCATCTGGTGGTGCCGGTGGGCGCTCGCACGGTGGATTTTCGCTGTCTGATCACCCTTAACGAGACCGGTGCCTTTCTGTGGCAGCAGCTGCAGGAGGAGCGTACGGCGGAGCAGCTGGTAGCGGCTTTGCTGGAGGAGTATGAGGTGACTCCCGAGCAGGCAGCGGCGGATGTTGCGGCCTTCGTCACCAAACTGCAAGAGGCGGATCTGCTGGTATGAGTGACACCATCCGCGTTTCCATGGAGGAACTGTCACCTTTTTTAACAGAATGTCTGGAAAAGGGACAGGAGGTACTGCTGACTGTTACCGGTAACAGCATGTGCCCCTTTCTGTATCATCGACGGGATCAGGCAGTTCTTCGCCGGGTAAATGGCACGGCTTTGCAACCAGGTGACGTGTGCTTGTACCGTCGTCGCAGTGGGCAGTACGTGCTTCATCGGGTGTTGGTGCGTGACGACGGCACCACGCGCAGACAGTTGGAGAAGAAAAAAACGCTTCCTTCGTCGTTGCCTGCCGGCGTTGTGCGTTACACGATGTTGGGCGATGCCCAGACTGATCGGGAACCGGGTATAGCACCGGAGCAGATCGTAGCACAGGCGGTAGCGTTTCACCGCAAGGATAAGGTGTGGCCATGTGATAGCCACGCCTACTGCCGTTACGTGCGGTGGTGGTATCGCCTGTTGCCGGTGCGCGGTATGTTGATTCCCCTATATCATCTTCCGGGTCGGATTGGCCGCAGTTGCCGCCGCTTGTTAGGAGAGAGGAAATGAAACGATCAACGGCTAAAAAGTTTATCCGCAAGATGGCGCGTCCGGACGGAGGGATGTTGTTCACCGCCTCTCTGCTGGGGGCGCTTTCCGCCTGTTGTGGCGTGGTTTTTGCCATGCTGTCCCGACGGGTGTTGGATATTGCTACCGGAGAGCTGGAGGACAGCTTGTGGCTGTATAGCGGCTGGCTGATTGCCACTTTACTGATCCAAATTGCTCTGGATGTTTTCAGTAGTTATCTGGGAGCAGTTATCGCCGGACGCATGGACAAGCGCATTAAGACGGTTGTCTTTTCTTCCTTGTTTGACAAGCGCTGGCAGGAGGTCAGTGCTTACCATTCCGGCGATGTACTTAACCGGTTGACCGGGGATTGCCGGGTGGTGGTGAGTGCGTTGTCCACCTTGATCCCCCGTACCGTCTCCTTTGCGGCCCGGCTGATCTCCTGCATAGCGGTGTTGCTGGTGCTGGATTGGCGTTTTACTCTGGTGATGTTGGGCTTGGCCGCTATTTTGTTGGTGGTGTACCGACTGTATGGTAAAAAGGCCAAGTCCTTGCATAAGAAGTGCCAGGAGGCCGAAGGTAACGCCCGTGCCTATATGCAGGAAGGCGTGGAAAATTGGATGGTCATCCAATCCTTTGATGCCGGCAAGCCGGTGCTTTCCCGACTGGGCGAACTACTGCAGACTCACTATGCGGCGACCCTGCGCCGTGCTCGATGGAGCAATGTTTCTTCGGCAGCATTGCGGCTGTTGTTTTCCGGTAGTTACTATGCGGCCTTGGCTTGGGGGGCGTTTCGCTTAGCGGCGGATGCCATTTCCTACGGTACCCTGATGGCCTTTATGCAGATCATCATGCAGGTGCGTGCCCCTATGATCAACATGTCCGGCCTTGTGCCGCAGTATTACAATATGTTGGCCTCCGCCGAACGGCTGGTGGAACTGCAAGATCTGCCCCAAGAGCCCCATGGTACCCCGATGACGGGGGAGGATTACCGGCATATGCAGCGCTTGCAGCTGACGGATGTGTGTTTCGCTTACGATGCGGAGCATCCGGTTCTGCAGACTGCCTCTTTGACGGTCAACAAAGGCGAATTCGTGGCCCTGGCCGGTTTCTCCGGTATCGGTAAGTCCACCCTATTTAAGCTTCTTTTGGGCTTCTATGCTCCTACCTCCGGTACGGTGACATTGGTGACCGACAGAGGAACGGTGACGATAGGGGCTGATACCCGTCCGTTATTTGCCTACGTTCCGCAACAGACCATGCTTCTTTCCGGGTCTGTTCGTGACAACCTGACCTTATTCTCTCCGGAGGTATCGGAGGAAACCTTGTGGGAGGCGGTCCGGGTGGCGGATGTGGATGAGGTGATCCGCCATCTGCCGCAAGGCATGGACACCCCCTTGGGCGAACGTGGCGCCGGCTTGTCCGAGGGCCAACTGCAGCGTCTGGCCATTGCCCGAGCAATCCTCAGCGATGCCCCCATTCTGCTGCTGGATGAAGTCACCGCCTCGCTGGACGAGGAAACGGAAGAACGGGTACTCACCCGCTTGCGCGCTTTGCCGGACAAGACGTGCCTGTGTATCTCGCATCGCCCGGCGGCACTGGCCCTATGCGATCGGGTCATTCGGGTAGAGGATGGAAGGATTGTGGAATAATGTAAAGGCCGCGCACTGTGAAGTGCGCGGCCTTTACATTATTCTTTCCGCAGTATCACGGCTGTTCTCGCTGGCAGGTAGCACCGCAAGCAAGGACGACCGTCTACTATCTGGGTGTGGTAACGGTATGTCATGTCGGTGCGCCCAAAGCCGCCGTACTCCGGTTGGTCGGTGGATAACACCACCCGGTAGGTGCCACTCTTCTCCACGGGCAGATAGTATCCTTCGTAGGACTGCTCGGGATGGAAGTTAAAGGCAAACACCGTGTTTCCCTTGGTGTAGATCATTGTTTTTTCATCGTTGTGGATCCATTGACAGTGGGCAGGTCGTGTCAGGAGCCGGCCTTTTTTGATCAGACCCACCATCGCCTTGTCAAAGGCGCGCAGCAGTCCGTACCGCAGGCTATCGTCTTCGGCTAAGCTCCATTGGCGGCGGCAGTAGTGGTAGCTCCAGTTGTTGCCTTCCCGGGGAAAATCGATCCATTCGGGGTGTCCGAATTCGTTGCCCATGAAGGTTAGATACCCTTCACCGGCTAAGGTGGCGGTGAGTAGGCGGATCATCTTGTGTAGCGCCACTCCCCGGTCGATATCCGGATGGTTGCTATCCCGGCGCATGGCGGTATACATGGCGGCATCGCACAACCTAAACAGGATGGTCTTGTCGCCCACCAAGGCCTGATCATGAGATTCGCAGTAACCGATATTTTTTTCGGCCGGCCGCCGGTTGGTCAGCTCGTACCACAGCTGTCCCATATCCCATTCTTCGTCTCGTCGGTCCTTGAGATACCGAATCCATAGGTCCGGTACCCCCATGGACAAGCGGTAGTCGAAGCCGATGCCCCCAGTTTCTAAGGGCAGGCACATGCCGGGCATGCCGGACATATCCTCCGCTACTGTAATGGCGTTTGGCTTTACACTATGCACAAGCTCGTTGGCCAGCTGCAGATAGGCTACCGCTTCGGTATCCGTGTTGGAAGAGAAGTACATGGAGTAGTCGGTGAAGGCACTTCCTAAGCCGTGGTCGTGATACAGCATGGAGGTGACCCCGTCAAAACGGAACCCATCGAAGTGAAACACCTCCAACCAGTATTTGAGGTTGGATAGCAAAAAGTGGAGCACTTCGTGCTTGCCGTAATCAAACAGCCGGGTGTCCCACGCCGGATGATGGCCACGTGTCCCTTGGTGAAAGTACTGGTATTCGGTGCCGTCCAAGCGGCTCAAGCCCTCGTTTTCGTTCTTAATGGCGTGGGAATGGACCACGTCCAGCAGAACGGCGATGCCCAGCCGATGAGCAGCGTTGATAAGCTCCTTTAGCTCCCGGGCGGTGCCGTAACGGGAAGAGGGGGCAAAAAAATTGGATACCTGATATCCGAAAGAGCCATAATAGGGGTGCTCTGCCACCGCCATGATCTGAATTGTGTTATAGCCCAAAGCCTTGATGCGCGGCAATATCTGCCGGGTAAACTCCCGGTAGGTGCCTACACGGTATTCTTCGGTGGCCATCCCGATATGACATTCGTAGATAAAGGGGGTGGCTGCCGGACGGAAGTCCTTGTCCTTCCAATCAAAATTCCCCCAAAGGGCATCGTCAATTTCGGCGCACCACAGATAGGTGGTAGGATCCTGCACCACCCGTGTGGCGTAGGCTGGGATGCGGCGCAGGGTTTCCTCGCCTCGCTGTACGATCAGCTGTATTTTCTGTCCGATCTGCAAGGAATCCCGACGGGGAATACACACTTCGAATACCCCGTTGTCCAGCCGCTGTAAAGGACATCCAAAGAGATCCCATTCATTAAAGTCGCCGGTGAGGAACAGGCGATCGGCGCCCGGCGCCCATTCCCGGTAGATCCACCCGTCAGCGGTGGGATGGATGCCAAAATAGTTGTGGCCATTGGCAAACTCCGCCAGGCTTTCTCCATCACCGACCAGACGGCGACGGGTGCGGTGGTACTGCTCCATGCGAAGGTCTATGTCCCGGCTGTACGGTGCCAGATAAGGGTCGATCTGCAGGATGCTGTACGGCATGGTTTTCCTCCTTTGACGATTGTTCTTGTACAGTATACCACGTTTTAGCGGAGAATCCAATAGCTGACCAAAGAAATTTTAAAAACCGCGTGAAAGCCTTGACAGAGGGCGGTTTTTATGGTATATTTTCTTGCGTGTTACGAGATATATTGGGCTGTAGTCTAGCGGTAGGACACGTGACTTTGACTCACGCCGTGGTGGTTCAACTCCACCCAGCCCAGCCAGAAAAGAACCTACATTTGTCTACGACAAGTGTGGGTTCTTTTCTACTAAGTGTGCCTTACGGCACGATAAGCACACCTTCGGTGCGTGAAGCGATGCTTCGCATCGTGAAGTGTCTTTGGTTACTCTTTCGTATGAAAAAACGACAAGTTTCAACAGAAACTTGTCGTTTTTTCAATGGTATCCGTTTCCTGCGGTTACGGATGATATAGCTGACGCTATGAGATACGCTGCAGCGTATGGGATATTCTATTTCACATTTTTTAATCGAATAGACGCAGGATTTCACGGTTTTAAACGTGAAATCTTGCTTTTTTGCTAGCGACATGGTAGGCTCATACCGAAAGGACGGGTGTATATGACCTATCTTGGCATTGACATCGGCGGTACCAAGTGCGCCGTTATACGTGGCTGCGGCACCGTTATCGAAGCAAAAAGGCAGTTTGCTACCACCAGCTATGAAGAAACGCTGCAGAACATTCTGGCGGCGGCCAAGGAACTGTTTACCGATGAGGTGGCGGCGATTGGCGTTAGTTGCGGCGGTCCGCTTGACAGTCGCCGAGGGGTGATCCAATCACCGCCTAATCTGCCCGGCTGGGACGACGTCCCTATCACCGTCCTGCTGTCTACCGCTTTTGACCGGCCGGCTTACCTTTGCAACGATGCTAATGCCTGCGCCTTGGCAGAGTGGCGATACGGCGCCGGCGCCGGTACACGCAACATGCTGTTTTTGACCTTTGGCACCGGTATGGGGGCAGGTTTGATATTGGATGGCAGGTTGTACGAGGGCATTACCGGCATGGCTGGTGAGATCGGCCATGTGACACTGTATCCGGATGGGGATCACGTGGGTTACAATAAACGCGGCGCCGTGGAAGGCTACTGCAGTGGCGGCGGCATTGCTCAATACGGTCAGGGTACTGCTCGCCAGCTGGCGGAACAGGCCGAGGCCGGCGATCCGGCGGCGGTGGCGCTGTACCGACGGGTAGGGGAGGATCTGGGCCGTACCCTGGCCATTCTGGTGGATCTTTTTAACCCGGAAGCCATCGTTATCGGTAGTATCTTCGCTCGCTCCCGGGAGCTGATTGCTCCGGCTATGCAGGAGACGTTGGCACAGGAAGCTTTGCCGGCGGCGGTGTCCGCTTGCCGGGTGTTGCCGGCACAATTGGAGGAACAAATCGGGGATGTGGCCGCCTTGTGCGTGGCCGAATTAGGAGGTAGTGGTTATGCTGTATGATACGTATCCGGAACTGCGATGCGCCGAAGAGGCCATCGAGCAGGCTATCCGCACCATAGCGACGGCTTACGAATGTCGTAATAAGCTATTGATTGCCGGCAACGGTGGCAGTGCTTGCGATGCCGAGCACATTGTTGGGGAACTGTTAAAGGGGTTCCGGCTCAAGCGTCCGGTTACCGACCCTCGTATACCGCCGGCTCTGGCGGCTAAGCTGCAGGGTGCCCTGCCGGCGGTGGCGTTGACCACCGGAGTGGCGCTGCCTACCGCTTATCTCAACGATGTGGATGGAGAATATACCGTTGCACAGTCGCTTTACGCTCTGGCGGAGGTGGGGGATGTGGCGCTGTTCCTCTCGACTTCCGGCAATGCCGCCAACCTGATACACGCCGCCGAGCTGGCGCGTTGTATCGGCGTCAAGACCATTGCTCTTACCGGTGAAACGGGCGGTCGATTAGCCCCTCTTTGCGATCTGGCTATCAAAGTGCCTGCCACCGAGACCTACCGGGTGCAGGAATACCATCTGCCGGTGTACCACTACCTGTGTGCAGAGCTGGAACGCTACTTCTTCACCTGAAAAACTAAGGAAACGGTCGTCCGAAGGGGCGGCCGTTTTGGCATAATAGCCGAAAAAGGACAAGTTTTTTCGGCTATTATAACAACTATTCTTTATTGGTAGTATATGCTATAATTATAGTGCTTACTTATTTATTGTAAGTAAAACACTAGGAAGGAATTACGCTTATGAAACGATGGATCAGTCTAATGGCAGGTGTCTGCCTGCTGGCGGTGCTGTTGGTACCGCCCCTGACCACGGCGTTTGCTGCCATAGTGGGTGACGGAGCGACCGTTGCCACTTCAGCGGATGCGGTGTTCCCCGTGGAGGATTATGAGGCCTACGCTGTTGGCGTCGACTCCTCGCTGGTCAGCCTGTTCGCGGATGGCACCGGGCAGGAGATTACCGACGAATATAATCACACGGAGGAGGGCGATCGCTCGTTGCGGTTGCCCATGGATACCCCCTTTGGCGGCACCTATGCCCGGATTCCTCTTAAGGTGGACGGTACTACCGTTACCGCCAAAAGAAGAGAGGGCTATGCCGTCAGCTTTTACGTTCTGTCCGACACGGATGGCGTGTTTACTTATGCTTTGGGCACGGTCGCTACCTTGTCGGTGCTGGATGCTGCCGATAAGACAAGCTACACGGCGGATGAGAAACACGGTGCGGTGACCCTTAAGGCCGGCGAGTGGCATAAGGTTACCTTGATCGCCGGGTCTCTCAAAGGCCCGTCCGCCACAGCGGAAGGGGAGTCCTTCTACCTGACGATCGGAGGCGGCTTTGCCGAGGGCAAGGAGGCCTCCCTGTACGTGGATGACGTCATGGCGGTTCCGCTGCAAGAGTGGCTCAATGCCCAGCCCATTCTGCCGCAGTCCAAGACTGCCGGACTGTACATAGACGGTAACGCCGCTGTATACGAGCAGAACGGCCAGCAGTTTGCGGCTATGCGTCTGTATGCCGGTTATACCTGCGCTCAGGGCGATCTGTCCACCGTCAGTTACGGCAATCTGACCATGCCCATCCTGGAACGCGGTATCCTGTTTGGTGAAGCGTCCGACGGCTTGGTGTACGGCGACGAGTCTACTTACCTCAAGGCTACGTCTGCTACCGAGGATTTTCATAAGTGCTGGAGCTACGACGCCGCTACCGGCACGGTGCGCTACGGTATGCTGGTCAATGGCATCTCCATTACCGACCGTAACACGGTATACGCCTACCGCAGTTACGTACGCGTTTCCATTGATGGTGCTGCTTACCTTCTGTACAGTGCTCCTTATCGCAGTTTGACGGCGCAGAAGCTGTACGACGGTCGTAATCTCTCCACCCACGGTTATCTGGAATGGTTTGATATGGCGACCTTGACGCAGGATTATGATCCGACCACCTCTCCCGGTTCGGTGAGCCGCACCTCTCTGCTCAATGCTGATGCTACCTCCAAGTTCCGTGTCCGTCATGAGAAATACGGCTGGTCTCTTGGCAGTGTGCAGATCGTTAAGCCTACCGCAGAGGAACAGGCTATTATGGATGCGGCGGCGGCGTTTGCCAAGCAGCTGTCTATGGATCTGGGTACGGCGGTCAGCACCGCTACCTCCGGCTCTCAGACCTATGAGATCGTGTGGGGTAATGTCAGCGGCAGCGGCTACTCGGTTCCCTCGGTCAGCAGTGGTTTCATTATTAAAGAAAGCAATAACAAGATTTACATCAACGGTGCTACGTCTGCCGATCTGGTGGAAGCCACCAAGCATTTCTCCATCATCATCGGTCAGTATGGCGGCTGTCATATTCCTGTCGGCTTTGAGTATACCGGTGTGGCCAAGACCGGACCGTATACCCTTAACGGCGTGGATATCGGCCAGTATGTGATCCGTGTAGAGAAATATCCCACCTACATGGTACAGCGTGCCGCCGAGGCGCTGCAGGCACGGGTGTACAACGAACGGGGTTACCTCATCCCCATCGTTCCTATGACCGACGACGGTACGCACTATGAGTATGAGATCCAGGTGGGTCCCATGAACGGCAGCGTCAAGGTCAGCCGTGTATACGATACGGTGTTTACGGCCGAAACCGCCCAGTCCATTGGACAGCTGGCGGTGGACAGCGACGGCTTTATTCACAACAAGGGCACCGGATACTATGAGATCAAGTTCTCCGGGAAGCATCTGGTGCTCAACGGTGGCTCCTCCTATGCGGTGGATGCGGCCATGCAGCAGCTCATTAAGCAGCTGGTCAAGGATCCGGTGCTCCCCGGCAGTTATGCCTTAACCGGTACGTATAAGGTCGGTCAGTACGGCTTGTCCGGGGGCTACGATCTGGCTTGGCAGGATGAATTCAGCTACGACACCACCGATGCTAAGGCGGTGGACAAGGAGATCCGCCAGTACTGGACCATCTCTACCGACGGTGCCACCGGCCCCCAGATCGGTACGGATGAAAACGGAGACAAGGTCTACGGTCCGCAGTACCGCCCCGGCGTGTACGGTGACAACTGGTGGATCTGGAAGGATACCGACGGCAACGGTCATCTGTTGCAGGTGACCAAGCGCGTGCAGACCGAGACCAAGAACGGCTACGATGCCGGTCGTTTGATCTCGCTGAACAAGTGGTCCTTCCGTTACGGCATCTGGGAGACGCGCATCGTGATGGGCACCCGTAACGGTTCCTGTTCAGCTATCTGGGCATCCTCCGGCTCTCCCGATTCCTCCGGCTATCGCAACGAGATCGATGTATATGAAAACTTCGGTCGTGACGCCTTCTCCGCTTGCTTCCACACATGGAACGATAAGGAAGGCTTAGCGGCTGCCGGCATTACCAGCGATGACGGTCATCTTAACCACAACGGCACCACCTATAACCGCATTCTGCACAGTTGGGTCTATCCTGCCGGGGAAGAGCATTTCTGGGATACCTACCATTCCATGAGCATCGAGTGGACCCCCAACGGTATCGAGTTCTATCTGGATGGTACGAAGTACGATCGCATTTACTCCAACAGCATTGCCTCTCGTAGTATTCGCAAGTCCACCACCATCAAGTTTGCCAACGGCGTGGGTACCAACGGGTATTGCACCGGCTATGATCCTATCGATTACATGAACGAGGCCTACACCGCCGCTACCGGCAAGACAGCTGACGATTTCTTCGAGATCCAGCTGGTGGACTATTCCCGTATCTACCAGACCTCCAATGTGGGGAAGGGGACGTTGGATCAGAGCTACTTCCTATATGCGACCGGCCATCCCAGCAGCAGCTCTTATAGCGGCTACTTGAAGACGGATGACAGCTTTGTCAGTGCACAGGCACCTCAGTAAGATGGAAGAAAGGATGGAATGTATCATGAAAATATTAAAATACATGTCTGCCCGCCGTCTGCTGTCGGTGCTGTTGTGTCTGGCTGTGCTGTTTGCCGGCATGGTCTGGTCGGGCGTTGGCGCTGCTACCGGGCAGATCGACTATGATTTTGAGTACAATCCCGGGCAGAATTATGCGGCGACCGTTAAAGCTACCAATAACACCTACCGGGAAAACGTGCGCGCCTGGTTACGGGACGATCTGAGCTTTGCTCAGAGTGGTTCCGGCGCCATGTGGATGAGCTATTTGGCTGACACCGCCGTCAACGTCAATCCGGCTTTCCGTATCTTTGACGAGGACGATACAGCGTTTGCGCCTACGAAAGGCGCCTATTACCGGGTTACCTTCTCCTACTATCTGGAGACGGTGAATGGTGATTTTGAGATGCGTATTCTCTTTGGTTCCCGTTCGTGGGCTTCGGCTGACACCGTTACGGACAGCTTTTATACCATGGAGTCGGTGAATAGCGCCAGTAAGACCGGTCAATGGATCACCGTGTCCCGTATTGTTAAGTGCGGCTACAACCGGGCACATTTTGCTCTGTATGCGCCGGAAGGCGGCGCGATGGGTACCACCGTGTATATCGACGATCTTAAGATGGAAAAGATCACCGATACCGCTGAGCTTTGCACCTTGACCCTGGATTATGGTGATGGCACCACGGTGACACAGTACGGTGAGGCGGGTGCCTATACACCGCCGACACTTTTGAAGGCGGCCTATTATTTTACCGGCTGGTACACGGATGCCGATTGCCAGACCCCTTATGACGGGCAGTTGACGGGGGACACCACCTTGTACGCTGGTTGGATCCGTGCCGGTAAGGTGTCTCATCCTGGCATGATGGACTTTGAGCACCCTTACTACGCCAACCGCGGTTCCATTAACCTGTCGGTGGGTACCGCTGAGGTTAGCGATGCGTATAACCATACCGGCCGTGGCTGTTACTCCTTACGGGTGACCACCCAATCTTTCAATGAGATTGCCGGCAATACCCGTCCGCAGTTTAACCTCACGGATGCGGCCGGCACCGCCCTGCGTGTTAAGGCAGGGGAGACCTACCACGTTTCCTTCTGGGTGTATGTGGCCGAGACCTCTGCAGTAGGACAGGTCCGTTACTGGCTGACGGTGACCGAAAGTACCGTTGGATATACCAACCAGAAGAACGACGAGGTGGTGTATGAAACCAATGCCGTAGGCAGTGTCGGTGAGTGGGTGCGCGAAACGGTCACCATCAGCAACCTGCCTCGGGACGGCTTCCTGCGGTTGGGTATCAGCGGACAAAACGAAAATGCGGCGGAGTTCTACGTGGACGATATCCACGCTGTCAAGCTGGATAGTGCCGCTACCCGGGAGGGGTATGAGGACTATGCCACCGAGGACGTTGACTTTATTCACAACGGTGCAGCGGCCATCACCACGGGTATCAACCGCACCGAAGGCGGCTCCCGTTCTCTGCAGCTGACAGGCATTGGCTGGGGCGGCCTCAACCGTAACCAGTTGACCCTGGTTGACCCGGCCACCCGTGAGCCGTACAAGCTGGAAAGCGGTGTTTACTATAATTTGTCCATGTGGATTTACACTACCCACAGCAATTTTGTCCCCAACGTATGGCTGTGGGGTAAGGACGATCCCACCTACTTTATCCCCACCAGTGCTGACAAGTCAGCCCTGGCTGATCAGTTCCTTTATGACGGCACGGCTCATTCGGATGCTGTCAGCGGTCGTGCGGAGCCGGGTGTATGGAGTCACGTCCACATTTCCTTCCAGATGAATGAAGGCCCCTACCTTCTTATGGGTATCACCAATGGTGCCGTACAGAACGGTGGCTACAGCTACTTCCTGGATGATGTGCAGGTGGCACGCGCTGCGGCGGCGACCATCACTGTTGTGAATGGAGATAGTGCTGGCGGCACTACGGTTATCGATGCCTACAAGGGTCAGAAGCTGGGCGATGTGGTCAGCCTCTTTGCTCAGTCCAATGGTGAGCTGGCCGGTCTGTATTACGATGCCGAGCACTATCACATGATCAATGCGAAGGCTCGCATTGAATCAGATTCGTTGACTCTGTACGCCAAGTGGCGTCCTTGGTCGGGCGTTTGCCACCATACCGACTCTTGTGACACGGTCTGCCGTCTGTGCGGTCAGGTGGGGGCACACCAGCCCTCCGACAGCTGGAGCACCGATGCCACCGGCCATTGGCGCGCTTGCGTTCTGTGCGACACTTACGTTACGGGGGATACACACACCTACGCTTCCGCTTGCGACGGTACCTGCGAGGTGTGCGGCTACGATCGTGGTTCCTCCCATACCATGGTGGTGCGGTACACGGCTGCCGGCCATCATGCCCAGTGCTCTGCTTGTGGTATCAGCACGGCGGTGGTAGCCCATACCTATGCCGATGCCAACGCCCCTCAGTGTGATAGCTGTGGCTATGTGCGCTATCAGTCGGGCGATCTGGATCGGGATGGAGACGTGGATGACCAGGATGTGCTGATCTTGGCCTATCATCTGTTTGTGCCGGAGTATTATCCCTTCTATCAACAGGCTGACTTCAACCGTGACGGCAAGGTTAACAGCGATGATGCTCTGTATTTGCAGAATCATCTGCAGGATCCTGCCGGCTATCCGTTAGTGACACAGCAGACACCGATCATCTCTACGGATGACGATGTCTACACTTTGTCCTGACAGCCCGAGAGCAAGGAGGTAACGTAAGATGAAAAGAAGAATTTTATGTGCTTGCTTATCGGTGCTGGTGTTAGCGGCAGGCTTGTGGTTGATTCCCATGACCGCCGGCGCCTTATCCCTGTCCACCGAGTGGAGCGCAGACCGTCCCTTTCAGGGGGATGAGATCACCGTAACCGTTTCCTTGAGCGAAGCGGTGGAGGTCAAAAGTGGCCTGATTACCCTTGGCTACGACACGGCTATTCTGGAACTCATCGGCGGTAACTGGCTGGTGCAGGCGCCTATTGCCCATCTGGATGTGCAGGCCGCACGCGGTGTGTTCATCTGTTCGGATGTGACATCGCTGGATGGCGCTGTGCTGACCGCCGTTTTCCGTGTCAAGACGGATGCCCCGGATGGGGAAACTACCTTGACCTTCACTCCTGAACTGCGAGATGTGGAGGATGGAGAGATTGCTTGTGAGCCGGTGGAGGATACCTTGAAGATCGGCCGGAATCTGGGCAGCCTTAAGATGAACCCCATTACCACCGCTTACCAGTACGTCGGTGGCGGTGAGGATTCGTCCTCTCTGAGTGGTTTGTCTCAGGATGGCTCCGCTATCTATCTGTATAACAACGTCCTGCGAACCGCCTTCCGTGTTCCGGCTTCCTACAAGACGGACAGCGAGGACTTCTCCACCATCGTGTTGGACGGCATGTCTTTCCCCATCATTGAACGCGGCATCATTTTGGGCACCGAAGGTCAGGAGCTGACCATCGACAGTCCCTTGAAAGTCAAGACCACCGGTCCGTTCCGTGAGAAGTATTGGACCTACGATGAGGAGACCAAGACGGTCACCTATACGGCTTTGGTGAAGAATGTAACCATGAAGATGCTCAATACCGCCTACATCGCCCGGTCTTATGTGAAGATTGAGGTGGACGGCGAGGAACACGTGGTTTACAGCGATACCAGCGCCTCCTTCACGCCTCAGAAATTGTATGACGCAACCGTCGCCGTGTTGGCGGCACAGGGTAAACCGGCACCCCGTTGGTTTACCAACCCCTCCATCGACGATGGCGTGGTGGAACTGGACTAAGCTGCTTTCAAGCAGAAAATCATCCCACAGCTGTGCTGTGGGATGATTTTTTTTATCCTTGTCTTTCGATAAACAAAATAGGCCAAGTGCCCATAGGGCACTTGGCCTAACCGTAGGCACGTTTTTTTATCGCCCGGGGCGGCCACTACCCGGAGGTAGTCCTCCCATACCGCCGGGACCACCGCCCATGCCGCCATTGGAATACAGCAGCTCGCTAAGGGTGATGGAGGTAGCTTGACCAGCCGCTGTCAACGTGTAGGTATTTCCTTTCTGCAGAGAGGGGCAGGACAGCACCACGCTGCTGTATGCCTTTTTTGGGGTGTAAGACAGCAGTGTTTTACCGTTACTATCCTTGAGGACAAGGGTGTCGGTGCCACTGCTGCTGAGGTTGACGAACATGGCTCCTTGGTTTTGCGCAGAGGTAAACCCGGTTGCCATTCCACTGGCTCCCGTAGCGACAAAAGTGCCGCCGGAGATTACCGCTTCCCGGTCGTAGTCCAGGGCACCGTTGCCGCTGTTGGTGGGGCCGGATACGTAGGTTTCTCCACCGGTGACGTAGATGCTTCCGTTGGCATCGACGCCGTCACCGGCGGCGTTGATGTGCAGGACGCCTCCGGTGATGCGGATATACCGGGCGGCGGTGTCGGTGTTAAAACGATCTGCGCCCAAGCCACTTTGATCATTGCCGCCGGCGGCGTTAAGGCCGTCATCGGTGGTGGTAAGATCAATGTTGCCGCCACGCACCTCGATGGTGGTGGCTTCCAGCCCTTCACAGCTGGTGGTCACCGTTATTTTACCGCCGGTGATCACCAATGCCGTGTCGGCGTGCACACCGTCATCTCCGGTGGCCAGGGTAAGGGTGCCGCCGCTGATGGAAGCGGAGGCGTTGGTATGCACGGCGTCATCGGCGGCGTTCACCTGCCAGGCGCCTCCGGCGATCAGCAGGTTGTCGCCAGCCTTGATGCCTTTGGCGCTGGTGTCATCGTTGCTGCTTTGGGTGCTATACGCTCCCCAGGCCCCATGCTTGCCGGTGGCCGACGCGGTGGCGGCGCCACCTCCGGTGGTAAGGGTACCGGTACCGCCGTCCAGCTGCAGCTTGCCGGAGGCGGAAAAACCATCTCCATCAGCCGTTACGGTGTAGATGCCATCGGCGATATATAGGAACCCCTGTGTCGCGTCGTCGCTGTTTTCTACATGAATGCCATCTTTCCCTGCCTGCAGGGTGAAGCGTCCGCCGGCAATGCGCACGTCGTCTTTTCCCTGTATGGCGTGACCGGTAGCGGTAACCGCATAGGTTCCTCCGGTAATAGCCAAAGTATCCTTGCACACAATGCCGTGTCCGATGGACGATACCGTCAGACTGCCGGCGCCGTTAAGGGTGAGATCATCCCGGGAGAAGAGGGCACCGTCAGGTGGACTGTTGCCATTTTCACCGGTAGTAGGAAAGGTGCCGGTGGAGGCAAGCTGGTTGTGGCTGTCTTTGGCTAAGGTAAGGGTCACCTTAGCGGCTTGTGCCACGTAGAGGGCCGCCCCGGTGGAGCAATGCACGTTGACCCCCTGGAGTATGATGGTCACCGGGACGTTACCGCTGACATTGACGAGTATCTGCCCATCGGTCATGTCTCCCTGTAAGGTCACCGTGCCCCCTTGCGTGATGGTCACCAGATTATCCTTGACCGTCACGCCGTTACCGGTAGCTTTGATGGTGGTAGCTGTGGGCTTTTCCGGTGCTGGCGTAGCGCTGTTGCCGGTGGGCGTCTGCGGTGTTTCGCCATAAAACAGATCGCTGGTATCCAGCCCCTCTACCGTGGGTGGGGCAGAGGTGATAGGGGCGTCCGGAGACACCGTTTCTTCAGAATGGCTGCAGCCGCCGAAAAGACACAAAGTCAATGCGGCGGCTGCAAGAAAAATGATGGTTTTATTACAGTTCATTACTGTTCCCTTCTTGTCGCATCAAGGAGATCTCCAGATTGCCGTTACGGCACCGCAGATCATCGATGAGCGCTTTTTCTTGTGTTACGCTTCGCAGAGTGATACGATAGGTGAGCTTAAAAAGACTCCCCAGATTGGTTGTTTTAACATTGACCAGCTCCGCGGAGCTGGTATACTTGTTGAGAGGTTCGGTAAACACGTCGGTGTAGTTAAGATCCTCCGGGATGGTGATGCGCAGGGTGCGGTGCTTATCCAGTACAGCACTATTACGGGTGCTGACAAACTGGTACAGCACCCAGATAGCGCTCATTAAGAGGGCAAACAGCACGGCATAGCCCAGCTGGCCCATACCCGTCATCAGACCGGTGGTCATGGCTAAAAAGATGGCACCGATCTCCTTGGCGGTGCCGGGCACCGAGCGAAAACGCACCAAGCTGAACGCACCGGCAATGGCTACGCCGGCACCGATGTTGCCGTTGACCATGAGGATGACCACACATACCACCGCCGGCAACATGGCCAGCGTTAGCAGAAAACTGCGGGTGCACTGGCTCTTGTACCGGTACATGAGGGAGAGGATCAGTCCGATGACCAGCGAAATACCGATGCAGAGCAGGAACTGCAGGACGGTAATGGGGCCATAACCGGTGCTCTCAAAAAGGCCGACGAAAATGGTATCTAACATGATAAGTTCCTCCTTTATTTTGAACGCTGCTGAGTGATTCTATACGCATTGCCATACTTGGAAAACGGTGTTTTATAGATGCGCTCCCGTGTGAGTGCTTCGGATAGCCACAGTGGTATGCCCAGTGCCGTCTTTACTTCCATGACGATGCGTCCCTCCGGCAATAGCCTCTCGCCTTCGGCAGGGCCGCATAACGTCAGATCGTTCTCCCGCCACCGAATGTTATCGTCAAAGGTGATGCGGAATCCGCTATCATCCTTGGCATAGAAGGCTTCCCGGTCGTAGCACAGATACATGGCCGGCTCCAGAGGCTTGTAATAATCGATGAAATAACGGATCTCCCGCTGTATCTGTGGGTCTTTCGTTTTCGCCTTTCGCTCCAGAAATTCATCCACCTGCGAGCAGGGGAGGGGGATGCGTCTCTTATAGACGATGGCGTTGTATTTCTTTTTCAATTCTACAAACACGGTACTGTCCGGGGTGGCCGGTCCGTAACTGCGGATGCGGAGCTTTTCTTTGTACACCGGTTTTTCCAGAGAACGGCGGATGAGCAGGTGGGTGGGGGTATCGTAATACAGATTGCATATGGTACTGCGTCCGTATTGATCCCCTTTCATGTACTCAGCCATGATGGGTAGCAGGGTCTCCATCTGCCGCTGGGTGATGAGATACTTGATCTCATAGCGTTCAAAGATGTTTTGAAATCCCATGCGGGAACCTCCTTTCTTAGCCAGTGTACACGATGTTTGTGATATCCGTGTGTTTTTTTTGGGAAAATTTTCATATCAATTTTCATTGACAATTGGATAAATACATGCTATACTCAAAAACGAACAAATGTTCTGCGCGAGGGGGCGTACGGGTGGAACGAAAGATTTTACATGTGGACTGCAACAAGTTTTACGCATCGGTAGAGTGCAGTCGCCGCCCGGAGCTACGGGATAAACCGGTGGCGGTAGGGGGCGACGAAGCGGCTCGTCACGGGATCGTGCTGACCAAAAATGAGATTGCCTCCCGATACGGCTTGGTCACCGGAGAGCCGTTGTGGTCGGCCCGGCAGAAATGCCCCGGTCTGGTGGTGGTACCGCCGGATTTTCCCACCTATTCCCGGTATTCCGGTATGGTACGGGATATCCTGGCCCAGTATACCGACCGGGTGGAGCCGTTTGGGCTGGATGAAGCGTGGCTGGATCTGACCGGATGCGCCGGGGAGGCAGAGGATACCGCCCATACCATCCGCTGTCGCATCAAAGAGGAGCTGGGCATCACGGTCAGCGTGGGCGTCAGCTTCAATAAGACATTTGCCAAGCTGGGGAGCGACTACAAGAAGCCGGATGCGGTTACGGTGTTTTCTCGGGAAAACTACCGCCAGCTGGTGTGGCCACTGCCTGTACAGGATATGCTGTATGTAGGGCGTTCCACCGCCCAGAAGCTACAGAGCCGCTATCTGTATACCATTGGGGATGTGGCTTGTGCTTCTCCGGCGCTGCTGAGTGCACTGCTGGGGAAGTGGGGGCCGATGCTGCACGCCATGGCCAACGGCCGTGACCGCCAGCCGGTGATTCCCATAGACCAAGCGGCAGGGGTACAGTCGGTCAGCAACGGCATGACCACGCCGCGCGATGTGACGGATGAACAGGAAGCCCACGTGGTGCTGTGTGTGTTGGCCGAAAGCGTGGGACGCCGTTTACGGGAACAGCATCTGGTGGGGAAAACGGTGGAACTGCAGGTGCGGGATAACACGCTGGTCACCCATGGGTATCGGATGACCTTGGATCATTATATTCAGTCCACCGAGGATATTCTGAGGGAAGGGCTGGCACTGTTGCGGCAAAAGCACCATTGGGGCAAGCCGCTGCGCAGCCTGACATTGGGGGTGTCCGGTCTGGAGTCGGATACGATGCCGTGTCAGCTGGATATGTTGGACAGCACCGATCGGGAAAAACGGGAAACGCTGGATAAAACGGTGGATGCGCTTAAGAAACGGTTTGGCGATAGCTGTGTGCGTCGGGCGGTGGTGCTGGAAGATCCGGAGCTGGCCGGTCTAAGCCTATACGAGACCCACACGGTACACCCCACCGGATTTTCCGGCAAGGTGGAGCCATAGGGGAGATGAAGCATGGATTGTAAGGTATACGTAGAGGTAACGGCCTCTTTTTTGCCGGATGGCGGTGTGATGCCGCTGGCGGTGCGCTGGGAGGACGGCACCCTGTATCAGGTGGATCGGGTGCTGGATGTGCGCCCGGCGGCGTCCCTGAAGGCAGGTGGCTGTGGTATCCGCTATACCTGCCGCATACGGGGACAGCAAACGTATCTTTTCCTGGATGCAGACCGTTGGTTTGTGGAAAAGAAAGAAAAACCGGCTCACAGAGCATGAGGACGCTGTGAGCCGGTTTTGTTTATGAAACGGCTCAGCGAGTGCTCAAGACGTTCTTTTCGTATTCCAGAACAGGGGTCAGATAATCGGCAGCAACACCACACCGGGTCAGGTATTCGTTCCACACATCACCGAAGGGCATGGTTTTTAGCTCTTCCTGCAGTACCATCAGCTTGGTGGTGTTGTGCTCGTTCTGCAACGCCTTCATGACGGCATGAGGCTGCAGCAGGGCGTTGAGCAGGGCTTTCTGCACACTGCGCACGCCGGTGATCCAGGCAGAAATGCGGTTAATGGAAGCATCAAAATAGTCGGTGGCGATAAACACCCGATCCAGGGCGTCGTGAGCAACGATCTCCTTGGCGATCTCCCGGGTCTCATCGTCAAACAGCACCACGTGATCGGAATCCCACCGGACGGGACGGGTGATGTGCAGAGCGATCTTGTCATGGAACAGCAGGAGAGAAGCGATCTTATCAGAGACCACCTCGGTGGGGTGATAGTGGCCGTTATCCATCAAAGGAGTGATGCCCTTGTAGCCGGCATAGCTCAGACAAAATTCCGCCGATCCGACGGTGTAGCTTTCCATGCCGATGCCGAACACCTTAGACTCCATGGTCACGTAGACCTTATCTTTGTCATAAGGAACAGAGAGGATTTCGTCCATAGACTGCTTGAAACGGGCGCGCGGTCCCATGCGGTCGGCAGGGATGTCTTTGTATCCGTCAGGCGTCCAGTAGTTGACTACGCAGGGCACGCCGGTTTCGGTGGCAAAATATTCGGCGATCTCCAGACAGCGCTTGCCATGCTCCACCCAAAAGCGACGCACTTCCTCGTCAGGGGAGGAGAGGGTCAGGTTGTTTTTCACCATGGGATGGGAAAAGAAGGTGGGGTTAAAGTCCAGGCCCATGCCCCGTTCTTTGGCAAACTTGACCCAAGGAGCGAACTGCGCCGGGCCGATCTTATCCCGGTCGACCCATTCGCCGGGCGCCATGATGGCGTAGCAGGCGTGTAGGTTGAGCTTCTTTTTGCCGGGCATCAAGGAGATGGCTTTGTCAAAGTCGGCCATCAACTGTTCCGGGGTGGTGGCTTTGCCGGGATAGTTGCCGGTGGTCTGGATGCCGCCGGACAGCTCTTCATCGGTGTCAAAGCCGATCACGTCATCCCCTTGCCAGCAATGGATGGAAACGGTCACGTCTTGCAGCTTGTTCAGCACCTCGTCGGTATCGACTCCCAGAGCAGCGTACATTTTTTTGGCTTCTTCGTAACGGGACATGTTGTGTACCTCCTGTAAGTAGTTTTACTTAATTACCTATATTACTATCTTACCATTCCTCAGGAGGTGTGTCAATGGGGGGCTGTACACAAAATCAGCCGGAATTACGGCTGAATTTTACCGTCATGTCGGTGCCGCAAGGAAGCGGAACGGGTAAGGTGAGCCCGTGCAGGTCGGTGGCTTTCTGCTCCAGCCTAAAAACAAGCTGTGCCATTTCGCTCATGTGGGCGATCTGCTTGGGACGGGACAGGAACGGAAGGGATGGATCGGCGGCCGCCAGGATCTCTCGTCCCCGATCGTTCATCCCCAGTACCCGCAGGTAGGGAGGGCGTTGCTCGGGCAATTCGGCCGGTATCTGCAGCAGGGATGCCCACAGGATCCGCCGCAGTCGGGCGGCAGGATACCGTTTGGTGACCAGCTTGTTCATCAGCTCATCATAAGAGCCGGCGGTGCGGATGCTCCGATACAGCCGATTGTGAAGCCCTTCCGAAAGATAAGGGAGCGCCTCCGCCTTCGGAAGAGATAAGGTGCGCAGGTGCGCCAACAGGGCGGAGTGCAATCGGGTGGGATCGCCGGGCGCCAGCCCCTTACCCAGCGCTTCTTGCAGGATAGCAGCGCCCTCCGGCGGCAGGTAGAGGGATACGTCCTTTCCGTCCCGTATCGCCCGGCGGAGCATGCCGGCAGAGGCATAGCCATCCCGTGCTGCGTCGGTGTCATGGCCGGCTCCCACCCGTTGGAAGGTGTAGAAAGCAAAGGGAGCCCCTTGCTGTCGGGCGGCACGGATGTAGGAAAGTCCTAAGGTGTTGTTGGGATGCTCCAGCAGGGAGGCCACGTCCCGGCCGCACCGTGCAGCAACCGCCGCCTGACGGGCGGCAGCGTAGGATAGCCCTTGGCGCAATCCTTGCTGCAGCAGAGCGTTGTGTTCCGGTGTGTCCAGCTCTTCCGCCACCCGGCAAAGAACCTCTACATCGCCACACTCACTTCCAAAGGAGAGGGTGTGTATACAGCCCATGGCGTGGAGCAGTGCCACGCCGCCGGCAGCAAAGATTTCGGCCGGCGCCATGGCCCAGGGAACGGGCAGCTCCAGCACCAGATCAACACCGCCGGCCAACGCCATACGGGTGCGCTCCCACTTGGTCAGCAGCGCCGGCTCGCCACGTTGGGTAAATCCGCCGTCCATCACCGCCACAATGTGGGTGGCGCCGGCTTTACGGGTGGCGGCGATGTGAGCCGCGTGCCCCTTGTGGAACGGATCGTATTCCGCAATAATTCCTGCGATTTGCACGGCAACTGCCTCCTTTGTGAAATATTTTTCAAAATATGGTTGAAATTTCTCTCACAATCCGTTATTATATAATACGCTGTTTATAGTAAAAAATCAATGAGGAGTCGAAAAAAGATGAAAATTTTGGTTATCAACGCCGGTAGCTCTTCTCTGAAGTACCAGCTCATCGATATGGAGAACGAGAGCGTTCTGGCAAAGGGTATCTGTGAGCGCATTGGCTTGGACGACGGTATTTTCACCCACAAGGCTTTTGGTAAGGCCTGGAAGTCTGAGGTTACGATGCGCAACCAGACGGAGGCTTTTGCTCAGATGAAGAAGGCGCTCACCGAGGGCGAGGGCAAGGTTATCAACGATCTGTCTGAGGTGGACGCCATTGGTCACCGCGTGGTACAGGGCGGCGACCGCTTTGATAAGTCCGTTATTGTGACCGAGAAGGTCAAGAAGGATATCGAGGAACTGGCCGCGCTGGCTCCTCTGCACAACATGGGCGCCCTGGCTGGCATTAACGCCGCCACCGCCACCTTCGGTGAGACCGTACCGCAGGTCGTTGTGTTCGACACCGCGTTCCACCAGACTATGGAGCAGAAGGTGTTCATGTTCGCCCTGCCTTACGAGTATTATGAGAAGTACGGTGTGCGCCGTTACGGTGCTCACGGCACCTCCCACCGCTTTGTCAGCGCCCGTTGCTGTGAGCTGCTGGGTCGTACCGAGGGTACTCGTATCATCACCTGCCATCTGGGCAGTGGTTCTTCTATCTCCGCTATTAAGGACGGCAAG
>SVPB01000077.1 GCA_015066065.1 Oscillospiraceae bacterium
GTGTAGGGGCTACCTACAAGACCGATAAGAAGGACTTCTCCACCATCGTGCTGGATGATGTGAGCTATCCCATCGAGGAGCGCGGCATCATCCTGGGCAAGGCCGGTCAGTCCCTGACGGTGGACAGTCCTCTCAAGGTAGCGGTCACCTCCGGCTACCGCAGTAAGCACTGGAAGTACGACGAAGAGAACGGCATCGTCACCTACACCGCCCTGGTGAAGAACATCACCCAGGACATGCAGTACACCTCTTACGTGGCCCGTTCTTACGTTAAGATCACCGTGGGTGGCAACCAGATCGTGGTGTACAGCGACGTGAGCACCCCCTTCAGCGCCAACAGCATCTATACCGCCGCCAAGGACATCTTGATCGCGCAGGGACAGCAGGCTCCCACCTGGTTCCCCGCCAAGGATCACTTCGATGACGGTATCATCGAGCTGGATTAAACCCAACCAATGCCAAACGGCCTCTCCTGCGGGTGAGGCCGTTTCGTTTTGTTCCTGTTCTCATTTTTGTAGAATTATGCATTGCTAAACAGGACGGGAGCGGTTATAATGGACACAGAAAGGCGGCGAGGATATGAAAACACAGTTTGGCAATCATCTGCGGCTGCTGCGTCAGCAGAACCACCTGACCCAACGGCAGTTGGGGCATCGGCTGGGGGTGTCGGATAAAGCCATCTCCCGCTGGGAGGCGGGAGACACCGCCCCTGATCTGGAGGCGCTGAGCACCATTGCGGCGGTTTTCGGTATTTCGGTGGACCGCTTGCTGGGTGTGTGCCCCTTACCCAATGCGTTACACACCACTGCCGTCACACCGCCGTATGCACCGCCGCCGCTGGACTACCTGACGGGCGGTCGCATCACCACCTCCGGTATTCAGGAGGAGGTGGCTGAGCAACTGCAGTTGGGTGGAGAGTTCAACTCCAACGAGTGGGACGCTTTGACGGCGGAGACGCTGTTCGGTGATCGCAACTACTACCATTTCCTTGACAGAGATCAGCGGCGGGATATGCTGTTCATGCTCAACATCGGATGGAACGCCCCTTTCTGGTCGGCGAGCAACCACCCACCGTTGGATAAGATCGATGCCGATGAGGAAAAATTCGGCGCCTTGGGCGACACCCCCTTGCAGCGACTCAAAGGGCTGGTGGAGCGTACCCGCGAGTACGGCTACGGCGGCTTGGGACTCAGCCTGTGGTTATCGGATGAGAGCCTTTGTGATAAGGCCGCCGAGCAGGAGTGGATCGAGCAGGCCCGCCGCTGTCAGCGGGCGGGGGTACGTTTGGTAGGGATTTTCTACTCGCAAGAGTACAGCGAGGCGTTTTGGCAGATGCTGACTCGTGTTTTTCGTCGGTATGCCCCCGACGTGTGGCTGGAACTGTCCATGCCGTGGCAGCGGTATCTTGCCCGTGCGGACGCAGAGGCCATTGAGCAACGGCGCCGTCAGCTGGCCACCCTGCTGCCGTTGTGCGATGCCGTCAACATTGTGGACAACTTTGACCCCTATGCCACCGCCAGTGCCCTGCGTAACGCCGATCTGGCGCTGGACTGCGGCGCTGTGCCTGCCGAAGGACGGTGGGGAAGGCTCTATTGCTGCCAGCAGTCCCACGTGGGAGCTGTGCTGGGCCTGACCGTATCGATCGCGCGGGACAGCAAGGAGGGGGAGGCAGCCCTGTACTGGCAGCGCTTGTCGCCCCCCTTTGGTGTGGGGGAGGCCCCCTATATCCACTCGGAGACGTATCTGGAAGACAGTCACTATTTTTACCGCAATGTGGAACGTCCCCAACTGGAAGGGGAGACCATGCGCCAGACCGCACCAGCGGTGATGGCGCGGGGTTGCCCTCTGCCGCAGGTGACGGTGCCCGAGGGCATCACCCCCTATATCGCGGCTTCCCGTAACCCGCATACGGGCGCGTACGCGCTGGGCTCCTTCCAGCGCAACGTACCGCCCAATTACAGTCTGTGGGGGCTGGCCGACGTGACCCTGCAGGTGGACAGCCTGTCTGCTCCCGTAGGACTGTTCGGCCTTTTCCGCACGGTACGGCTGACGTACCCCGCGCCCTTGCCCGCTACCCTGCAGGTGACGGTGCAGGACCCCGCCGGTCATATTGCCCCCATGGACGTGACCGACAGGGTGTCGGTGCAGGGCGATACCCTGTCGCTGGACGGTGCTCTGTTGGGCAACTGGGGCAAGATCGGTTGGGATAAGGACTATACCGAAGCCCCCTCGCTGGTGTTGCGCCTGAAAATATAAAGCCCTCATTGCCCACCATTCTCACTTTCTGAGAATGGTGGGCAATTGTTATTTTATGGAGCGTACGCTACAATGAAGATGTACACCAAGCGAAGAAAGGAGATACTCTTATGTATGTACGCAAAAAAATGATCATTTTCCTGTGCGTGGTGACCATGCTGGTGACCATGCTGTCCGTTGCGGCCTTCCCGATGGTGGCGGCGGATAACTTTGTCCAAAGTTTTGAAAACGGCGGCGATACTACCACCTTTGCGTGGGAAAACAGCATCACCGAGGTGAGCACCGACATGGCTCACACGGGGGATAAGTCCCTCAAGATGGTGATGTACGACGATTACGGCAACCAGACCGCCAACCGCGTGGTGTACGAAAACGCCACCGAGCAGGTCAAGTTTGCCTTCGGCAAAAAGTACGTGGTATCCTTCTGGATCTACGCGCCGGTGTCCTTCCAGATGAAGCCCCGCCTCATTATGGACCCCGATCTGAGCACCATGAGCAACTGGGTCAGCGGCAAGGGCATGGATCTGGATGATTTTGTGATCCCTGCCGGCGAGTGGGTGCAGATCAAGAAGACCATCACCCTCAACCGCCCCGACGCCTTCTCGTCCTACGACAGCACCTATCTGTCTGCCGGTGTGGTAGCCACCAACGCATTGCCGTCCGGTGTCTCCTCTTACACCGTGTATATGGACGACCTGTCCATCGAGGAGTACGTAGAGTACGTGCCGGTGCCCGGTGTGCAGAGCTTTGAGGATGGCGGTGCCACCACCACCTATGCACACAACAACAGCAGTACCGCCATCAGCACCGACGTGGCTTTTTCGGGTGGCCACTCCCTCAAGATGGTGATGGATGACGATTACGGCAACCAGACCACCAACCGTGTGGTGTACGAACAGGACGGCGAGCAGGTTAAGTTTGCCTTCGGCAAAAAGTACGTGGTATCCTTCTGGATCTACGCGCCGGTGTCCTTCCAGATGAAGCCTCGCATTATCCTGGATCCTGATCTGAGCAATATGAATGCGTGGGTCAGCGGTAAGGGCATCGATCTGCAGGACTTTGTGATCCCCGCCGGTGAGTGGGTGCAGATCCGTAAGATGATTACCCTCAACCGCCCCGATGCCTTCTCGTCCTACGACAGCACCTATCTGTCTGCCGGTGTGGTAGCCACCAACGCGCTGCCGTCCGGTGTTTCCTCCTATACCGTGTATATGGATGATCTCTCCATTGAAGAATATAAGCCCGAGCCCGGCGTGCAGAGCTTTGAGGACGGCGGCGCCACCACCACCGTGGCGCAGGGCAGCTCCATCACTGCCGTCAGCACCGATCGTGCTCGCAGCGGTATGAAGTCCCTTAAGATCGTGCTGGACAAGGATTACGGCAGCGCGAATACCAACCGCGTGGTATATGAGCAGGACGGTGAGCAGGTACCCTTTGCCCTCGGCAAGGAGTACATGATATCCTTCTGGCTGTACGCCGAGGAATCCTTCCAAATGAAGCCCCGCCTGGCTTTTGACCCCGATCTGGACAGCACCATGACCGACTGGGTCAACGGCAAGGCCATCGATCTGGATGATTTCACCATCCCTGCCGGACAGTGGGTGCAGGTGCAGAAGACGCTGACCGTAAACGCTCCGGCAGGCTATGCCCCCCTCGCTACGTCCTACTTGTCGGTGGGTGTGGCGGCTACCAATGCGCTGCCTGCCGGCACGACCTACACTGTGTACATGGACGACGTGTCCATTCGCAGCACCGAAGCAAGGGATGGTATCGTGGATTTTGAAAACGGCGTGCTCGGCACCCATTACGGCAACGTGGCCATCTCCCGTGAGCAGGCTCACGGCGGCTCCTATGCGGCTAAGATGACCATCATCGACGATCGCAGCAACAACAACTGTGAGCGCATTCTGTACGTAGGCTCCAAGGGCCCGGTCCGCTTCGCGGTCAACAAGAGATATAGCGTATCCCTTTGGGTGTACGCTCCGGAGTCCTTCAACGCGAAGGTCAAGCTCATCAGCGACCCCGACCTGAGCGCCATGGACACGTGGCTGGCCAACAAGGGTCAGGATATGCTGGTGGGGCATCTGCCTGCAGGCCAATGGACGCAGGTTAAGGGCTCCTTGACCGTGCCTGCCATTGCCGGCGAGACGGAAACCCATCTGTCGGTGGGTGTGACGGCGACCGAGGCGATGGAGCAGGGCGCAGCTACCTACATAGCCTATGTGGATGACATCGTTATTGAAGAATGTGCCGACCTGCAGCTCAAGGATATGACGCTGCGCCTGTCCGGTACCGATACCGTCAGCGCTGCCCTGCAGGTGCCCTTCTCCATCAAGAAGGCGGACGACTATTACACCGACTATGTGGACGGTGATTATGTCGTGGGCAGTGATCTGGCCTTCGGCCTGCTTTGCAGCACCAATGCTGATGCGATCATGCAGGTGGGTCAGGATGGCGTGACTGCGCTGACCGCGGATGGTTTCACGCAGGATGCCGCGACGCTCACCTTTGCGACTACCCTGCCGTTGACGAGCGACCTGCTGGACAAGACGCTGACCCTGCGTCCTTACCTGTGCGTAGAGGAGCGCATCGTGTACGGCGATTCTCTGCGGCTATCTCCGTCCGCGCTGGCCACCCTGTGCTACCGTCGGGAGAAGAACGAGGATATCAAGGTGCGTCTGGCTTCCGTCTTTGACGGCGTGGATGGCTTTGATACCGCGGAGACGGATAGCCTGTCCTTCGTGACCTTCGGTGATTTCCACTACAACCCCGAGCGTACGGCTACCAGCCTGCGTGATCTGGATGTGGTCATCAAGCGTGCCAACGACGAGGGCGCTGATTTCGTGTTCAGTCTGGGCGATTTCTTCCAGCGCAAGGGCGGTTGGGCCCAGCAGTATGAGGCTTTCCACAACAACGAGTACGACATTCCCACCTACAACATCTACGGCAACCACGAGCTGGAGGATGGCGGCACCATGGCTAAGGTGACCCCCAACCTGGTGTACGACAACGATGCCGTTGTATGGGGTACCGCCGACGGCAAGATGGATATCGGCACCGGCTATTACTATTTCGATCAAGGCAATTACCGCGTGATCGCGCTGGATAACAACTATTATACCGATGCCGCCGGCGTATGGCACCACAACCCCGAAAGCTACTGGGGTTCTCCCGAAAACGCGGTGATGAACTCCTCCTTCGGCCCCACTCAGTTGGCGTGGTTAGAGAACGTGTTGGAGGATGCGGTAAACCGGGATAAGACCTGTCTGGTAATGACCCACATTCCCATCGACAAGGGCAACAGCACCAACGATTATGTACAGGCGCGCACCTTGCTGGAGAATGCCAACGCCGCTAAGTCGGGTACTGTGTTGGCGGTATTCTGTGGCCACGAGCACTCTGACCGTCAGTATATGGTGAACGGTATCCTGTATAAGTACGTCAACGTGGTGCGCGGCTGTGTCAGCGACAATCCCCGCAAGGAGACCGAGGATAAGCCCTACGTGGGTCTGACCTACGAGTACGATCAGTACGATGAGGACGGCAACTACGTGACTACCTACGACCGCCTTTATACCGACGATCTTTTCTGGCAGTCCCTGTACTCTGCCGACCCCATGAGCTCTCTGGTGACGGTGTATGCCGACGGCGCCCTCGTCATCGACGGTTATGAGAGCAGCTGGCTCAACGGGGAGCTGCCCCAGAGAGATCTGGCCGAGGGCGAAGGCCCCCGCCATTCGTCCCTCATTGTGGTGGATGGTGTCATGACCGTGGCTGTGGTTACGCTGGTGGATGAGGAAGCCCCCGAGGCTCCGGAACTCAAGATGAACCCCATCACCTCCGTCTTCCAGTACGTAGGCGGCGCCGGTGACAACTCCAGCCTGCAGGCCGAGGCCGGCAGTGCGGTGTATACCCATGCGGACGGTTCCCTGCGCACCGCCTTCCGTGTAGGGGCTACCTACAAGACCGATAAGAAGGACTTCTCCACCATCGTGCTGGATGATGTGAGCTATCCCATCGAGGAGCGCGGCATCATCCTGGGCAAGGCCGGTCAGTCCCTGACGGTGGACAG
>SVPB01000078.1 GCA_015066065.1 Oscillospiraceae bacterium
CACGGATGATAGCCGGGGTCAGACCGTGCACCTTCAGGTCCATCTGGATGGCGGTGATACCCTTCTTGGTACCGCCCACCTTAAAGTCCATATCGCCGAAGAAGTCTTCCAGACCCTGGATATCCACCATGGTCATGAAACGGTCGCCTTCGCTGATCAGACCGCAGGAGATACCGGCAACCGGCGCCTTGATGGGCACGCCGGCGGCCATCAGAGCCAGGGTAGAACCGCAGATGGACGCCTGGGAGGTGGAGCCGTTGGAGGACAGCACCTCGGACACCAGACGCATGGTATAGGGGAACTCCTCCATGCTGGGCAGCACCGGCACCAGCGCACGCTCCGCCAGGGCACCGTGACCGATCTCACGACGGCCGGGGCCGCGGGAGGGCTTGGTCTCGCCTACGGAGTAGGAGGGGAAGTTGTAGTGATGCATGTAGCGCTTCTCGGTCTCGTCGTCCAGACCGTCCAGCAGCTGGGCGTCCTTACTGCCGCCCAGGGTCACGGTGGTCAGCACCTGGGTCTGGCCACGGGTGAACATACCGCTGCCGTGCACACGGGGAAGCAGATCCACCTGCGCGTCCAGGGGGCGCATCTCGTTGATGCCGCGGCCGTCCACGCGCTTGCCGTCATCCAGCAGCCAGCGGCGCACCACGTACTTCTGCAGCTTGTACAGGCACTCCTCGATCTTCTCGATGGCCTCGGGGTACTCGGCGTCAAACTTCTCATGCACTCGCTCGTACACCGGCTTGAGACGCTCATCACGGATGCGCTTGTCGTCGGTATCCAGCGCAAAACGCACGTCCTCGATAGCGAAGTCCTTGATCGCTTCGTACATGGCCGGATCGGGATCGTTGGAGGTGAACTCGAACTTCTCCTTACCGATCTCACGCACAATGTCGTTGATGAAAGCAACGATCTGCTGATTGGCCTCGTGGCCGGCCATGATGGCATCGAACATGGTGTCGTTGTCGATCTCGTTGGCACCGGCCTCGATCATGGCGACCAGATCGGCGGTGGAAGCCACCGTCACGTGCATCTCGGAGACCTTCTCCTGCTCGGCGGTGGGGTTAATGACGAACTTGCCGTCCACCAGACCCACGACCACACCGGAGATGGGGCCGGCCCAGGGGATATCGGAGATGGCGATGGCGATGGAAGCGCCGATCATGGCGGTGGTCTCCGGCTGGCAGTCGGGGTCCACGCTCATCACGGTGCACACCAGGGTCACGTCGTTACGCATATCCTTGGGGAACAGGGGACGGATGGGACGGTCGATCACGCGGGAGGTCAGGATGGCCTTCTCGCTGGGGCGGCTCTCACGGCGCTGGAAGGAGCCGGGGATCTTGCCCACGGAGTAGTGCTTCTCCTCATAGTCCACGGACATGGGGAAGAAGTCGATACCGTCACGGGGCTTCGCAGAAGCGGTGGCGGTACACAGGATGGCGGTGTCGCCGTAGCGGACCAGGCAGGAGCCGTTGGCCAGCTGGGCCATCTTGCCGGTTTCCACGATCAGGGGACGGCCGGCCAGGGTGGTCTCAAACGTACGGAAAGTGTCGAACATAGTGATTTACCTCCATTTTAATGATATATTTCCGGCGGAGGTGGGCCGTTTTTTAGCGATGAAACCAACATCCCGCAGGGTGCTCGTTTCACAGCTAAAAGGGCGGCGCCTCCGCATGATCGGCAGGGGGGAATCAAGCGGTAACAGGCGGGGCCGTGTGGACCCCGCCTGTTGACTTGAGCTTATTTACGCAGGCCGAGCTTCTCGACGATGGCACGATACCGGTTGATATCCTTCTTCGTCAGGTAGGCCAGCAGGTTGCGGCGATGACCAACCATCTTCAGCAGACCACGGCGGCTGTGATGATCCTTCGGGTGAGCCTTCAGGTGCTCGGTCAGGTCGTTGATACGCTTGGTCAGGACGGCGATCTGGACTTCAGGGGAGCCGGTATCGCCCTCGTGGGTCGCGTATTCCTGCATGATAGCGGTTTTCTCTTCGGGTAACATCATAGTGCATACACCTCTTTAAAATATTTTCGGGAGACCCAGAGGAAGGAACCGATGCGTCCCCATTGGGGCATACTCCATCGTCCGGGTGACCGAATGTTGTCCGCAGACATTGGTTACTATAACACACTTTTTGCCAAATGTAAAGATAAATTTTTCACTTTGTCAAAAATTTATCCCGATCAGCCAATGACGTAGATGTTGAGACTGCGCCGGCCGAAGTAGCAGGCTTCGGTGTAGGAGCCGAAGTAAAGGTCGGCAAAGGTACGGGTGCCATTGGCAAAGCTGCCGGTGTCCGCTGCCACGGCGTAGCCGTATACAAACTTACCGTCTGCGGAGGTGATCCACAGCTTGGTGCCGTAGGGGATGACCTTGGGGTTGACGGCGATGGTGCCCACGCCCAGCCGCATACCGGAAGCCCCCCGGGTGCCAATGGAATAGGCGGTACAGCTCTTATTGGTGTACACCTTCTTGTAGTTGAGGGGCTGGTTCTTGCTGTTGAGCGCCATGTTGAAGGGAGCCTTGGACAGAGGCGTGCCGTAGGCGGAGCCCTTGATGACCTTCTGGTTGACCGCCTTTTTGGTTACCTGCTCGCTGACGGTGTTGGTCTCCACCACCTTGCCGTCCACGATGGTCTGGCGGTAGGTGGTCGTCTTGGTACCGTTCTGGCCGGCCTGGGTCACCTTGGTGCGCCCGGGGCTGAGCACCGGCGTGTACTTGGTCTCGGTCTCGTACCTAATGGTCTCGGTACGGGTGTAATCCTGATACTTGACCCGGCTGACGGTCACCGCCATACCGGAGGTGACGGCCTCGTCCAGCTCGGCGCTGATGGTGTCGTACTTGCCCAGCGTCACTTCAGCCTTGTTCAAGGCGTCCTGCACGGTGCCTCCATTCATATACACAATGGTAGAAGCCCCGTCGGCTACCACCTCCACGGTGATGGCCCGGTCAATGTCGATCTGGGCGGCGGCGTTGTTGACCCGGATGAGATCATAGTTCTCCATGGTCAGGCCGGCCATCTCGATGGTCTTATAGGGGTCGCTGTACATGGTCAGTACCACCCGGCGCTCCTGTCCGTCGCTGACGGTCACTGCACGGGCGGCTACCGATACGGAGGCGGAAAGGATCACCGTCACCATGGCCAAAGCCGTGGCGGCGAATACCCGGGTGCGTACCACCCGGCGGATCGCTTGTAATATGTGGGAAATTCGTTCCATAATTGCTTCCTTTCTGGCAGAGGCACACGGTTAGTTTATGCATCGCTTGCATCGCTTATGCAAAACCGCCCGTTTACACGGCTCCGACCGGCCGTTTGGCCGGGGAACCCCCCTCTGCATGGCGGTGGACAGGACACGGCACGGTAGTTGGATTTGCCGGTGCCCGGGGTGAGGTCCACCTGGTGGCAAGTCTGGGGAGATTTCATACCGTTGGGCATTATACACAGAGAAGTGCCCTTTGTCAACCGAACTTGGCCACCCATATTTGTGCGTTTTGCACAAAAACGGAGGCAGTTTTGCCGCCTAAGGGCGGTTCGCTGCCTCGCCGAAGGCTCGTCCGATCGCCAAGCCCTTCCGGTGGATTTTCTTGTCACTTTGCTGGGAAAACCCACAGAAAGGTTACAGATTTGTAGCATTTTCACGCAGGGGGTGCCAATAAATGCCAAAAATGGCAATAAATTTATTTTTTCGCCAAAGGCCCGGTTTTTTTGTGCAACCAACCAAAATCCACCCCCTTACCGCCGCCATTCCGCCGCCAAAAAGGGCAAAAAAGCACCCACAAAAGGCAAAAACGCCTTTTGTGGGTGCATAAAAAACCAAAACGCCGCAAGAATATGCAAAGTCCTGAAAATTACCAGTTGTTTTATTCCTCCGGCTCCTCGGTGACGGCCGGAATCAGCCGACGATTCTCGTCAAAGGTCATGGTGACCGCCTCCGACCGGGTGTATTTGAGGATATCCCGGATGCGGAACCTGTCGGCATCGGACATGAAGGTGTAGGCGGCACCCTGCCGCTTGGCACGGCCGGTACGGCCGATGCGGTGCAGGTAATACTCGTTCTCATCGGGGATATCATAGTTAAATACCGCTTCCACGTCCTCCACGTCGATTCCCCGGGCGGCCACGTCGGTTGCCACCAGGATCTCCAGCTTATTTTCCCGGAAGGCGGCCATGACCTTGTTGCGCAGGGATTGGGGCATGTCTCCGTGCAGGCAGTCCACCGACCCATGCCGCTTCTGCAGCCGTTCGGTGAGCTGCTTGACCGACACCTTCATGTTGGCAAACACCATTACCCGGTGGTACTCCTCCTGCCGGATGATGTCCAGCATATCTTCCAGCCGCTGGGAGCCGGTGGAGTGGATGAGGTATTGGTGGATATCCGGGCGGTTGTCTCCCTCGGAGGCCACCTGGATCTCCACGGCATCGTGCTGGTACTCCCACGCCACGTCCATGACCTCCCGGGAGATGGTGGCGCTGAACATAACCACCTGGGTGTCCTGAGGGGTAGCGTTAAGGATGCGGCGCACGTCCTTGATGAAGCCCATCTTAAGCATCTCGTCCGCCTCGTCCAGCACGGCGGTGTAGAGGTTACCCAGCCAGACGTTTCCCCGTCCCATGTGATCCAGCAGGCGGCCGGGGGTGGCCACCACGATGTGCGGATGCTTCTTGAGGGCGTCTACCTGGCGCTTCATGCTCTGACCGCCATAGATGGAGGCGATGCGGATGGCCGGGTTAAACCGGATCAGGGCGCGCAGGTCGCCGGTGATCTGTTCGCACAGCTCCCGGGTGGGGCACAGCACCACCGCCTGCAGGTCTTTCATGTCCGGGTTAAGACATTCGATAAGCGGAATGCCAAAGGCGCAGGTCTTGCCGGTGCCGGTGGGCGCCTTGGCGATGACGTCCCGCCCCTCCATCACCAGGGGAATGGTACGGCTCTGGATAGGGGTCGGCTCGGTAAAGCCCATGGCATCCAGTGCCTTGAGGGTGGGTTCGCTTAGCTCCAATGCGGAAAAAGAGGTGTTCATAGGGTAAATAGTCCTTCCTTTGTTGTGTCAATCCATTATACCAGCCTCCGGTGTAAAATGCAAGGCATTTATATTCGGTATATTATAATACCTTTATTATAACAATATATGGTGCAAGGGCTTGACAAGTTGGAAATGGATGGTATAATAGATAAGTCCCGTAGAAGGCGTTGCCCTCTGCCGGGGTAATTTTATCTCTGAAAGGCGCGTGAACGATCATGAAAGAAGTAGTCATGACCAGTGAAGGCCTCAAAAAACTGCAGGATGAGCTGGAACACCTCAAGACGGTGGAGCGCAAAGAAATAGCCGAAAAGATCAAGGTCGCCCTGTCCTTTGGCGACTTATCCGAAAACAGCGAATACGATGAAGCCAAGAACGACCAGGCTCTGCTGGAGAGCCGCATTGCCGCCATTGAGGCGCAGCTCAAGCACGTGCGTGTGCTGGACGAGTCCGAGATGAGCTCCGAGCATGTGCATGTGGGCTCCACCGTACGGGTGCAGAACGATAAGGGTCAGGAGTTTACCTACGTGATCTCCGGCGCCACCGAGGCGGATCCCTTCAACGGCAAGATCTCCGATGAATCTCCCGTGGGCAAGTCCATTATGGGCCTGTCGGTGGGCGATAAGGGCGAGGCTATTCTCCCCAACGGCACCACCGTGGTATACACGGTCTTAGAGATCTCCAAATAATCAGACGGCGGACGGCAACGGTGTTGTTCGTCCGCCTTATTACCTTTTAAGGATGTGACAGTATGAGTGAACAGCAGAACGTGACCCCCAACGAGCCCTTGACCGAACGTGAGGTGAGCGAGCTCAAGCAGGTGCGTCTGGATAAGCTGGCGGCGCTGTGTGAGGCCGGTCAGAACCCTTACGAGATCACCAAGTATGACGTGACCGACTATAACGCCGAGCTGCGTGCGGAGTTTGAGCGCCGGGAAGCGGCGTACATTGCCGAACACGGTGCCCCCGAAGAGGGCGCCGGCTTCGAGCTGCCCGAGCCTATGCCGGTACGGGTGGCTGGTCGTATGATGAGCCGCCGTATCATGGGTAAGGCCAGCTTTGTGGATCTGCACGATGCCACCGGCCGTATACAGGTGTACGTCAGCCGCAATGATGTGGGCGAGGAGGAGTACGCCGGGTTTAAGAAGTGGGATATCGGCGATATCATCGGCCTGGAAGGCTGGGTGTTCCGCACCAAGATGGGCGAGATCTCCATCCACGCCACCGCCATCACCCTGCTGTCCAAGTCTTT
>SVPB01000012.1 GCA_015066065.1 Oscillospiraceae bacterium
TTTTATTTTGATCACTGGCGGCGGAAAGCGGTGGGGGAGCATCCGTACTGTCGGGTAAAGCAGTTGGTGAAATATTCCGGATCGGTAAAGCCGCATCGGGCGGCGATGGCGGCAATGCCAAGGTTGGTCGTTCGTAAGAGGTTCTGGGCTTGTTCCATCCGTAGTATGCGCAGGTGCGCCGAGACCGTCAGCCCGGTCAAGCGTTTGAACTGCCGGCAGAAATAGGCTTCATTGTAGCTGAATAACCGGCTGAGCTGGCAGGTGCTGAGTGGCTCGGTAAAATGTTGGTTGATATACTGCAGGACCGTTCCGAATTTTTTGTCGGTGGTATGGACGGCTCGTGGTGCGGTGCAGCAGCGCTGTGTCAGCCATCCCAGCAGACGGTAGACCTCTCCTATGGCGGTCAGGGCGGGCGCTTGCTCGTCGTCCAGTAGGCAGACCAGCCGTTTTACGGAATCCAGCACCTCCGGGTCGTCGGTCACGTTGACCAGAGCAACGTCCATCCGGTGCAGAGGCTCCAGGTGTTGCCGCGTTGCTGACGTATCGTTACAAAAATGCGCGATCTCAAACATAAGGGCGTCAAAGCGCACCGCATGCTCCTCGGTGCGGATGGCGTGCAACTGGCAGGGGTTGACGATGCCCACCTGCCCGGCTTTTACGGTAAAAGGACGGTCTCCGATCTGTAAGATAAGCTCCCCCTCATACACGTACAACAGTTCGATCCTTTCGTGCCAATGCATCACGATGCAGGTCTGATGGGGGCCAAGGTCAATGGGCAGTTTTTTGACCGCTTTTTCTCCGTATACCACGGGGGTCAGCTCTTTATAGGCGTCCGGGTACATACGATGGCCTCCTCAAAAAAGTCAAAATAACAAAGAAATAGGTCAACATCCTCCCTTTTTCTTTTACCGAAGTTATGATAGCATAAAAATGAGATAAATGCAACAAAAAAAGGAGGCGTTTTGCATGAAAATCGGTACGTGCGTGACCTTTGACGGCGTCGATAAAATAGCAAAAAAACTAAAGGACCTGCAGGACCACGGGTTTACCACCTGTCAACTGCTGTGCTGGGATCCGGCGCTGTGGACGCCGGACAACGCCCAACGGCTTAAGGAGGCGCTGGATACGGCCGGCGTGACCCCCTCTGCCTTTTGGTGCGGCTGGACCGGCCCGGCGGTGTGGGATTTTTACGAGGGGCCGTTGACCTTGGGTCTGGTGCCGCAGGCGTACCGTGCCATGCGGATACAGCAGTTGTGTGACGGGGCGGACTTTGCCAAGCAGTTGGGCATTACCGACGTGGTGACCCACATGGGCTTTATTCCGGAAAACCCCAATGATCCGGTGTTCGCCCCCTTTTGCGAAGCGGTGCGCACCGTGGCTCGGCATCTACGGGAAAACGGGCAATACCTGCTGTTTGAGAGTGGGCAGGAGACCCCGGTGACCATGCTGCGCTGTTTTGAAGAGGTGGGGATGGATAATCTGGGGGTCAATCTGGACACCGCCAACCTTATTCTGTACGGCCGGGGGGATCCGGTAGCGGCTCTGGAGGTCATCGGACGCTACGTGCGTAACCTGCACGCCAAGGACGGCCGCTATCCCACCAACGGTCACCAGTTGGGGCAAGAGACCCCGGTGGGGCAGGGTATGGTGGATTTTCGGGCGGTGTTCAAAAAACTACACGAGCTGGGATACGATGCCCACGTGACCATTGAACGGGAGATCACCGGGGAACAGCAGTTGACCGATATCCTGCACGCACGGGAGTATCTGGCCGGGATCATAAAAGAGGAGTACGGAGGGAACGTAGTATGCTGAAGGTTGGCTTGATCGGCGTGGGCGGCATTAGCGGCGCTCATATCCCTGCATGGAACGAGATGGAGGATGCCAGCCTGGTAGCGCTGTGCGACCGCAACACGGCGGCGATGGAAGGGTACCGGGACACCTGCCGTCTTTATACCACGCTGGAGGAGATGCTGGAGAAGGAGGAACTGGATATCCTGGATATCTGCCTGCCTACCCATCTGCATATCGATACGGCGATCCGGGCGATGGAACGCGGTGTGCACGTGCTGTGTGAGAAGCCCCTGACCCTTAACGAGGAGGACGTGCGGCGCGTCTATCAGGTGGCCGAGGACAACGGCGTGTGCTTTATGGTGGCGCACGTTCTGCGCTTCTGGCCGGCGTATGAACGGCTGAAGGAGTTGTACGACGAGGGCACCTACGGCCATCTGCTCACCGGCTCTATGTGCCGGCTCAGTCAAAGCCCTCGCTGGAGTGGAGACGGATGGCGGCAGGATGAACGCCGCAGTGGTCTGATGCCCTTTGACCTGCACATTCACGATCTGGACTTTATGATATACGCTTTTGGCGAGCCGGTGGAGGCGACCCATTGCCGCAGTCGTCAGCCGGGGCAGGACGCCATGACAGCCACCTACCGCTACGACGGCTTTTATATACAGACCGAGGCGGCGTTTTATGCCGCCAACTACCCCTTCAAAGCCGCGTTCCGCTTTCAGTTTGAGCAGGCGGTGGTTGAATGGGAAGGTGACCGGATGATGGCGTACCCGGTGGAAGGAGAGCCGGTGGTACTGTTGGAGCCGGCAGAACAGCGCACGGCGGTCATCAATCTGTCGGATATCCTGCCATACGCCCGGGAGATCCGGTATTTTACCGATTGCGTTAAGGCAGGCGTGCCAGCCGACCGTATCCGCCCGGAGGAACTACTTACCGTCCTGCGGTTACTCAAAGATATCTGATCCTTAAAGCCCGGATGTTCTCCGGGCTTTTTGGTTGCATAATGCAGGAGGCTGTGCTATAATAATAGCGATCATGCGGAAAGGAGGGGTCTTATGCGGCAGAAAGCGCTTGTTGCCATGAGTGGTGGAGTAGACAGCGCCGTCACAGCGGCCTTGATGGCTCAGGAATATGACTGCGTGGGTGCCACCATGCGTCTGCATGATTACGGCGCCTGCGGCTCAGCCGATGACGCCCGGGATGCGGCGGCGGTAGCGGCGGCATTGGGTATGCCGCATACGGTGCTGGACTTCTCGGCCGACTTCTCCCGGGAGGTTATTGACCGGTTTGTAAGCGCTTACGAAAGGGGAGACACCCCCAACCCCTGCATCGAATGTAACCGTCATCTGAAGTTTACCCGGCTGTACGAGGAAGCCCGCCGCATGGGCTGTGACGTCATTGCCACCGGCCATTATGCGCGTATTACGTACGATAAAGGCACTGGCCTTTACAGCCTGCGCCGTGCCCGGTGCATGGCCAAGGATCAGACCTACGTGCTGTATTTTCTGTCCCAGGAGCAGCTGGCGCACACCCGGTTCCCCTTGGGGGAGATGGACAGTAAGCAAACGGTACGGCAGAGGGCGGAGGCCTACGGCTTTGACAATGCTCACAAGCGTGACAGTCAAGATATTTGCTTTATTCCCGACGGCCGATATGCGGATTTTATCCGCCGCCGCACCGGACGGGAGTACCCGGTAGGCGATTTTGTGGACACCGAGGGACGGGTGCTGGGACAGCACCGGGGGATCATCGGCTATACCATCGGCCAGCGCAAGGGACTGGGCCTGTCCTTGCCGGCCCCTTTATATGTCTGCCGCAAGGAGATGACGTCCAATCGGGTAGTGCTGGCTCCTGAAGAGGCGCTGTACACCAACGAGCTGACAGCACGCTGTTTCCATTGGATCGCCGGGGAACCGCCGGCGGCCCCTCGACGGGTCACTGCCAAGACCCGGTATGCCGCCAAGGAAGCGCCGGCCACCGTTACGCCTCTGCCGGACGGCGGTGCCCGGGTGACCTTTGATGCACCGCAAAGAGCAATCACCGTCGGTCAGGCGGTGGTGCTGTACGACGGCGATGTTGTGGTTGGCGGCGGTACCATCAGCTATACGCAATAAGAGGAGCTCCCCCAAGCCGGAAGGCTTGGGGGAGCTCTTTACGTTAGGTGGTTCGCATTACTTGTTTTCCTCTCGGCGTTTCCGGCCCAGGAGGGTGGTGCCAAGGAGTCCGGTACCGCTGACGAAGAGGACGGCGGCCCAGGCGGCCAGCTGGCCGGCATAGCCGGTCTGCGGGCTTTCAGGCTGGACGGGAGGTGCCGGCTTGTAGATGTTGGTGAAGGAGATGTCAGCCGTTTCATTCTCCAGCAGGCTGGTTACGGTGGCACTCTTGGTGCCGTCGCCGTTGTCGGTGACCTCTACCGTTACGGTATATACCCGGTCGTCGTAGGTCACGCCCTCGGCATTCCCCTTGACCTCACTGACGGTGTAGGTAAAGGTACCTGCCTTGTCAAAGGTGAGGGGAGCAAACACGAACAGTCCATCGGCGTTGTTCTTCACCGTTTCCACGGCATTCCCCTTTTCGTCGGTCAGGAGGAAGGCGAATTCGCCATCCTGCAGCTGACGGCCGTTGAGGGTCTTGTGACCACGGATGGTTACCTGCACGTCACCGGAGGCATAGCCGTTCTCAAACACCGGCTCGGCCGCTAACCCATTGAGGGTGATCGCTTCCGTGGCGGTGACGGTGCCGTCGCCGTTGTCGGTCAGGGTGACGGTGACGTCGTACACAGCGGTGGCGTAGGATACGCCGCCGGCCTGCCCCTTGACCTCCTGCACCTGGTAGGTGACGGTGGCGGTGGTGCCATGGTTGTTGGCTGCATGGTAGATGTCGTCCTGGGTGTAGGTCAGGGCATCAAAAACGATGTTGCCGTTGGCATCGTTGGTCTTTTCCTGCAGCACGTGGCCGTTGGCATCCTTGAGCTGGAAGGTAAACTCGCCGGCCTTGAGATCGCGGCCCACCAAGGTCTTGTGGGCGGTGATCTTCACCTCGTTGGAGACGGAGGCGTAGCGGTTCTCAAACAGAATGGTCGCCGCGTTGCCGGCTTTTTTGATCGCCGCAGAAGCGGTGATGGTGCCGTCCAGATTATCGGTCAGGGTCACGGTGACATCGTACACAGCGGTGTCATTGGTGACACCGGCTACCACCGTCTGCTTCTCCACCACCTGATAGGTGACGGTAGCGGTGGTACCGTAGTGGTTGGCCGCATTATAGATGTCATCCTGGGTGTAGGTCAGGGCATCAAAGGCGAAGGTGCCGTTGGCATCGTTTGTCTTCTCCTGAAGCACTTGACCGCTGGCATCCTTAAGCTGGAAGGTAAACTCGCCGGCTTTCAGTTTGCGGCCGGTGAGCACCTTGGTGCCGGACAACCGGACGGCGTCGGAGGCGGAGTGGTACTCGTTGGTAAAGTCGATGAAAGCATCCACACCGGCCTTCTTGGTCACGTAGGTTGCAGCGATGGTGCCGTTACCTTGCTCTTTGACGGTGACGATCACATCAAACACCGTGGGGTCGCAGGTGTAATACCCAGGGATACCATCGGTGTTTTCACGCACCTTGTAGGTGAGCACCAGCGTATCGCTATAGTTGTTAGCGGCATGATAGATGTCGTCCTGCGTATAGGTCAGGGCATCAAAGACGAAGTTGCCGTTGGCGTCCGCATACGCATAGTCGACCACCCGGCCTTCGCTGTCCAGCAGATCGAAGCGGAAGGTGTTGTCCTCCAGCTTACGGCCGGTCAGCGCCTTCGTGCCGCGGATGACGACCTCATTGGAGGCGGAGGCATACCGGTTGATGAACTGGACCACAGCCGGCGCTCCGTTTTTCTTGACCGTATAGGCGGCGGTGATGGTGCCGTCCAGATTGTCGGTGAGGGTAACGGTGATGTCGTACACGGTAGTGTCGTTGGTGACACCGGCCACGGTGGTGAGCTTTTCACTTACCGTGTAGTAGTAGACGGCGGTGGTACCGTAGTGGTTGGCCGCATGGTAGATGTCGTCCTGGGTGTAGGTCAGGGCATCAAAGGCGAAGCTGCCGTTAGCATCGTTCTGCTTCTCCTGCAGTACGTTGTTGCCGGCATCCTTGAGCTGGAAGGTGAACTCGCCGGCTCCCAGCTTGCGGCCGGTCAGCCCCTTGGTACCGGTGATGACCACCCCGTTGGAGGCGGAACGGTAGGTGTTGCTAAAGACCAAGGAAGCGTCTGCCCCATTTTTCTTGACCGTATAGGCGGCGGTGATGGTGCCGTCCAGATTATCGGTCAGGGTCACGGTGACATCGTACACAGCGGTGTCGTTGGTGACACCGGCCACCACCGTCTGCTTCTCCACCACCTGATAGGTGACGGTAGCGGTGGTACCGTAGTGGTTAGCCGCATGGTAGATGTCGTCCTGGGTATAGGTCAGAGCATCAAAGGCGAAGCTGCCGTTGGCATCGTTTGTCTTCTCCTGAAGCACCTGACCGTTGGCATCCTTGAGCTGGAAGGTAAACTCGCCGGCTCCCAGCTTGCGGCCGGTCAGCCCCTTGGTACCGGAGATGACCACCTCATTGGAGGCAGAACGGTAGGTGTTGCGGAATACGGCCGACGCCGGAGAACCGTTATTCTCGGTCGCCACAGCCGCTTGCAGGGTGCCGTCGCCCTTGTCGGTGACGGTGACGATGACATCGTACACGGTCGTGTCACCGGTCACACCATGGGTGTTGGTGATCACCTCGCTGATGGTATACCGCGTGGTTCCCACCGTATCCAGCGTAAAGGGATCGAAGGTAATGGTGCCGTTGGCGTCGTTCTTCTTCTCCTGCAGCACGTTGCTGCCGGTATCCTTGAGCTGGAAGGTGAACTCGCCGGCTCCCAGCTTGCGGCCGCTGAGCACCTTCTGTGCCGTCAGGTCGACGGTGGCCGGGGTGGGAGCATACACATTCTGGAAGGTCAGGTCAATCTGGTTGGTGGGGTTGGCTACCGGAGCATCCACCAGATTGATGGTGGCGTTGACCTTACCGGCATTGTCGTCCACCAGCTTGACCACCAGATCATAGGTCTTGGAGGTGTACTGCATACCGTTGACGGTAGTGCCGCCCAGGTATTCCTTAACGGTGTAGTACAGGGTCTCGCCTGCCTGCGCTGCGTTGAAGGTCAGGTCAAAGGAGGCCAGACCGTTTGCATCGGTAGTGGTGGTCGCAATGGGGGTGGTGGCGCCGGTGGCATACAGTTCAAACACAAAGCCCTCCGGAGTTTTGCCGACACCGGGACGGTCATCCACCGTCTTGGTGATGTGCACCGCCACCTCGTCGCCGTTGACCGCAGCATAGCGGTTGGTAAAGGCGGTGGTCAAGTGGTAGTTGGCATTACCGGCCGTGGGCGTGGTTACCGCGGTGGGGGCATATGCGATCACATTGGAGATCTCCAGCTTGCCGTCCGCATCGTTGTCGGTGACCACCACGTCAAAGCGGCGGTTGACGGCATCGTAGGTCATACCGCCGGCCTGACCGGCTTGCTCAATGATGTGGTAGGAATAAGAACCAACCGCATCGTATACCTGTGCCTGCAGTGCATCGGTGAAGCTAAAGGAGGCTTTGCCGGACACCACGTCGTTTTTGGCTACCGTCTTGGCGCTGATGGTGGTCCACGTGTCGTTTTCAATATCCTGAAGCAGGAAGGTGAAACGGTCGCTGTCCAGCCACTCACGGCCCAGCAGCTCCTTGGTACCCTCGTGGGTCAGCGTGACCGGGGAGACCGCCGCAGGGACATAGCGGTTGGTCAGCGCCACGTAGGAGTTCTGCAGACCGACGATGGTGCCGGTGCGATCCGCCTGAGGCGTAACGAGGGTGAAACCGGCAGGCAGATCGGTCTCGCTGACGGTAAAGGGCGTATCTTCGTCAATGCCGTAGATAGCCACCGTCTGACCGGCTTTGATGGGGAAGGTCAAACGCCCATCGTCTACGGTCAGTGCTCCTATGCTGGAGTTGAAGCTTTCACCGTCGGGGACGGCGTCCAGCTCCACCGTAACCTGGAAGGTCTTGTTAGCCAAGGCGGTCGGGGCATCGATAAAGGGATGCTCCACCGTTTTACTGATATACAGGTTGCCGTCCTGCACGGGGGGCTTTGGCTCGTTGACAACGTCCACTACGCCCAGCTGGTGCTGCACGACCACGCCGGTAGCGCCGGTGATGGAAACGGGCCGATAGATGCTGTGGGCCGCTTCGCTGACGGTGTAGGTGGTACCGGCAGGCAGATCGGTGATGTAAGCGGCGGTGTCGGCGGCGATCGTGACCTCCGCCAGACCGGTGTCGCTGACATCAACGGTGGTTTCGGTGTAGCTGCCGTCGGCGTTGCGATAGGTCAGCGGATAAGAATCCGCCAGCGTTGCGCCGGTGGGAGCACTTAACTGCACCTGCAGTACAAAGTCGTCGTTGGCGGCGTCGGGAACAGCAGCGGTGAGGACCTTGGTGAGCTTAATGCCGGTCACCGGGGTCAGGGTCATCTTACCGTTGTTGCCCAAAGTGCCTGCCATGTGGGTCACCGGATCGGTGGCGGTGGGCAAAACGACCTCCGGATAGAAGGAGGACAGCAAGGTACCGGTGACGTTGTTCCCCTTGGCCACACGGGCCAGGTCCACGTTGAGGATGGGGGTACCCTTGCGGATGTACCACACGTTGTCGGTGCCCTTGTACATGGTATCGGTCTCATCCAGGTTATCGGGAGAGATCTCCTCGTACACGTAGTTGATTTCAGCAGCGTTGCCGTCGTTAGCGGCAGGGGTGTGCCGGAATTCGGATACCGCACGGTAATAAATGTTGCCGTCGGTGGGAGCCGGCTTGGCGGTGGCCAACACGTAGCTATTGCCATTCTTCAGATAGATGGCATCGTCGGCAATGTGGTAGTACCGTTCGTTTTCCTTGGAGGGCTGCAGATCAAACCAGGTGGGATCGTGCTCCCGGTCGGTAGCGTTGAGATCCCAGGAGTTGGTGTAGAAGGTATAGGTGCCGTCGGCGTTTTTGTACCCATAGTTGTTGGCAATCTTCTCGGTGATGTTGTACCGATCGATATCTTCCCGCAGACCCACCTCGAACAGCAGCCGGATGGGGGATTTTTCCGCAATGGTCATCTGCAGGTTGGTGTAGGCGCCTTCCTCCAGGGAGTTGCCCTCAAAGGTGATGCTGTAGGTGGTCATGGGGATGAGCGCAGCCGGGATCTTCCAGATAACCGTCTGGTGACGGGTGGCGATTTCCTCGTGGACCTGCACGCTGATGTACAGCATATCCGTCAGGTCAAACCCGGCTTCGGTACCCACCGTGCCCAGATAACCGTAGGAACGGTTGCGGAAGGTGGCCCCGGCAGGAACGGCGGCGGTATCGGTGCCGTCCCAATAGCCAACGTAGTTGCCGTCGGCGTCACCGAACCAGCCGATGTAGTTGCTGTATTCGGTATCGCTGGTGTAGGAAAGCTGTCCGTTGCGCAGGGCTTGTTCCACGACATATTCTGCCTGCTCTTCGGTGCAGTTGAGGCGCCGACGAACAGCGCGCAGGATCTCCTGGCCTTCGCTGGTGAGGTTGTTAAGGTTACCGCTGCTTAGATCGCCGTAGGTGCCCTGAGCGATTGCCTTGGCCACCGCATAACCGGCGTACAGGGTATCCTGTGCCAGCAGACCGTGGATGTCTTTGACCTGCATGTAGTCGCCCAGCTGATCACGGATGGTGACGTAACCGTCCAGATTGTGATCGCCGCTTTCCACAAGGGTGGGGTAATACTTGGACTGTACGATGATCTGATTGACCAGTCGTCCAAAGGCGTTGATGAGGTCGGTGGAGTTGGAAGCACCGTAGTAGTGATCCACGTAATCCTTGCCAAGGATCTCAGCGTCACGGGTCACGTAGAGATCGTTGCTGGTGCGGCTGTCATCGTAGTCCTCAAACAGCACGTTGGCATCGTCGGAGGCCGCCAGGTAGGTGTTCCAGTAACCGTACAGGGTATCCTGACGGGCATTGATACCGGTACCGACGGTGGGGGAGTTGTTGTAAACCGGGGAGTTGAGCACGCTCAGCGCATAGTCGTTGTTGCCCACGCCCAAGCCGAGGGAATAGAACAGACCACTGCGGCCATAGTGCTTCTCCATCTCTTTTTTGATATAGGCGGCGGTGAGCTGGGTGGCGAACACGTCTGCCCAGGTGCAGTTGGAGGCGTTGCCGGTACCCATGTGGGAGGTGCCGGGATTATCATAGGAAAGGGTAGCGGCGGAAGGAGCACCGTCACTCATGAGCACCATGACCGGCATCCGCTGGGTTCCCTTCTGTACGCCACTGCCGATGACCGTATCGGCTGTTTTAAACTGATTCCAGGCAACCCACAAACCGGCCTGGATGTAAGTAGCGCCGGCGGTGTTGCGGCTGGTGTTCGCTACATCGCCGCCAGTCTCGGTGGTGACATTGTTCAGCACGGAGATGGACGAGGAGGAGAAAAAACTGCCGGCATTATACTGGATAAAGGTTTCGTTATTGCTGACATTGACACCTTTGTAGCGCCCCAGCGGCAGCAGCAGGGTAGTGGATGTGTTCAGCCCGTAGCCGTCACCCGATGCGGTGCCGGCGTACAGCACCACGCCTACCCGGTTGTTCCGGTTAAGGCCCTGCAGCTTACGGATGGCATCGTTGGTGGCGGTGACCATACTGCGGAAGTCATCAGCACTCATACTACCGGACAGATCCAGTACCATCATGGTATCGGTGGGGATGGAAGAATAGCCCACGATGCTCTTGTTAGCGGCGGCGGCAGACAACGCAATGAGGAAGTTTTCCTCCTCATTGTTCATGCTGATGCTGTTGCCTAAGGCATCCTGCACCGCATCGGTATCCTTGAACACCGATTTATCGGTCCACACGGCTCCGGCAAACTCGGTGTGAGTCACCTGTTCTCCAAAGAACCGGGTGTAATCGTTATGAGTGGGAGCATCCACCAAGCGATGATAAGGGTCGCTGGCGGCCATGGCGGTCATGATGGGGAGCATACCCAGCACTAGACTCAGCGCCATGATCATGGACAGTAGTTTTTTCATTTTGCTTTTCATTGTGTTTCCTCCTTAGTGCAGTGTCGGTTTTGCTCACATTGGCATACGCCGATCTCTTCTTTGTCATTAGGATAGTATACACAGTCGGCACACCATCCATCCGGGTCACTGCCCCGGCATTGATAATAAGCACAGGGGTCTTGGATGCGGGTCACGATGGGGCGACCATCTGCGGTATACTCCGGATTCTGAGCCAGGTCGGGGAAGATAGGTATGGGCTCCTCCGACAGCCGTTCTTTTTCGGAGTAATAACCGTATACAATGGTATACGATCGTTCCTCCACCCGGATGGTCTTATAGACCTCCCCCTCCTGGGGAGTGTTTTTTCGATACATGCAAAAACCCCCTATGCCGTTGTTACAACAACAGTATAAGGGGTTTTGTTCTTTATTTCACTATGCCCAAAGGTAATATTTTGGGTATTTTTGAGGCGAGGATTTCCAAAAACTACCCACCGACTACACGAAATGGTGTAGCTCTGAACGGCTGTTGGCACCGGTCTTGTCCATGGCACTGCGCAGCGCCTGCTTGACGGCGTTGACCGAGATGCTCAGGCGGTCGGCGATCTCCTTGTTGCTCAGACCGTATACCGCCAGCTTGCATATCTGCCGTTCACGCAGGGTCAGAGCATCGGACAGGGTGGTGTTATGGACGGCGTTGTGCAGAATAACCCAGCCTTGCTGGCAGTTTCGGGACAGTCGCTTGACCTCTGCGAAGGCATTCTTGTCCAGCGCCTCCAGCCGATCATCCAGCAGATTGCCTAAACGGATCCGGTTCTCCGCCAACGGAAGATAGAGCTGATCCGGCAAAGCCAGCTGTAAAGCACGGTCGATGTGCAGGAGGGCCAGTTGGTCGTCTCCATTGATGTGATACGCCACAGCGCAAAGCATGCGTAGCTGTATTTCGGTTACCATCACGCCTTCCATCGTCGTCTGGGTGATAAGCGGCTCCAGGATAAGCGGCATGGTTTGCAGAAAGATCAGCGCCGGATGGCGGTCGTTAGCCCACTGCTCTGCCTCGTGGGCGGTGATGTACAGATACTTGGCGTAACACAGCCGCGCCATAGGATGCAGTTCACGGGGCAGGGGGGTGAAATCTCCCCGGCGGAACCAGTCGGGGAAATAGCTGGTATCGTTGATGATGCTCTTGTTGACCGCATACCAGAAATCCATCTGGACACGCAGAACAGGGTCGGCAATTTCGCCACTTTCCAGGTGCTTTTGTGCCTCGTTCCACAGAGGTAGATCCCCTAATACGATAGCGCATTGCGCCATATAAGAGCCTACCAGGGTGCGCAGCGCGCTACCCGGCTGTTCTTTCGCTTTGAGCTTGTAGAGCAGCTCTTTGGTTTCCGTAGCCTTGCCTTGGGCGTGGTAGAGCTGGATGCGGAAGATGTCCTGCATAAGAGGATCATCGGCCAAGCTTTCTAAAACGGCGTTGGCGGTGCCCGGCTTGTTGTACCGGGTCAGCAGGGTCAATTGCTCCCGCTTGTGGTCGGCGGAGGTATCGCCGCTGGCACGGGCAATAGCCTTCTTGCGCCCGTCCTCCGGCTTAACCGCCAGCGGAGGGATCATCCATTCCCGTCCCCAGCGTACGGCGCCGGGAATGGCACCACTTTTACACAGATCTTGTACCCGACGGACGGTTAATCCCCATTGTTCACTTATCTGTTTGACAGTTAAGTAATCCAATTGTACTCGTCATCTCTTTTCTTCGTCAGCACGAAAACTTCGCCAGCACGAATGTTGCGTTTAAACGCAAACTGATTATACACCTTTTCTTCTGCGAAATCAATAGTTATTCTTTCGATTTTTCGGACAGATCCCGTATCACTTCACCGGCCAGCAGTAATCCTGCCACCGCCGGCACCACGGCGGTAGAGCCGGGGGTATCCCGTCGTCCTTCCGGGTTGTCGTCGACGGCAAAAAAAGGACGTCGAGGCTGTTCGGGGGAATAGACTACCTTGAGATGCTTGATTCCTCGCAGTCCCAGTTCCTTGCGCATAATGCGCGCGAGGGGACACATGGTGGTCTTGTTGATGTCGGTGACGGTCAGGGCGGAAGCATCCAGCTTGTTGCCGGTCCCCATACAGCTGATCAGGGGTACTCCGGCCTCCTTGGCTCGTACCGCCAGCGTTAGCTTGGCGGTGACCGTATCGATCGCATCTACCACATAGTCGTACACGGTCAGGTCGAGCTTGTCCGCCGTCTCGGGGGAGTAAAACAGTGTATGTGTCACCACCCGGCAGATGGGGTTGATGGCCGCTATCCGCTGGGCGGCGACGTCGGTCTTATATTGCCCCACCGTGTGGTGGGTGGCCAAAACTTGGCGATTGATGTTGGATAGGGAGAGACGGTCGTTGTCGATGAGATCGATAGCCCCCACCCCGGAACGGGCAAGAGCTTCAACCACATAGCCCCCTACGCCGCCCAAACCAAACACCGCTACCCGCGCATGGGAAAGCCGTTTCATGCCTTCTTCTCCCAGTAGCATGGCGGTTCTGATAAACTGTTCCATAAAGCCACTCCCATTGTAGTTTATACCTTCATTTTACCACACTTGGCGGTGGGTTGCAACTTTTTTCCTTGCAATCTACAGCGGAGTGTGGTATTCTGTCTATAATTAATTACTTTAGTATGAAGGGGCATGGTTATGCGTATCATTGTCAAGGTGGGCACCTCCACCTTAGCCCACACCACCGGATTGCTCAACATCCGCCGGGTGGAAAAGCTGTGCAACGTCATGAGCGATCTCAAGAATGCCGGTCATGAGCTGGTGCTGGTTTCCTCCGGTGCCATTGGCATGGGCGTGGGCAAGCTGTCTCTGGGCGGCCGCCCCACCGATATCCCTACCAAGCAGGCCGCCGCCGCCGTGGGTCAGTGCGAGCTGATGTATACTTATGACAAGCTGTTTACCGAGCACAATCATACGGTGGCGCAGATCCTCATCACCGGTGCTGATCTGCAGCACGAGGAACGCCGTGCCAATTTTCATAACACCATGTATCGCTTGCTGGAGCTGGGGGCACTGCCGATTATCAACGAGAACGACTCGGTAGCCACCGAGGAGATCGTCATCGGCGACAACGATACGCTGGGCGCTATTGTGGCCACCAATGTGCAGGCGGATCTGCTGATTCTGCTGTCGGACATCGATGGCCTGTATACCGGCGATCCCCGTCACGATCCTGCCGCCACCCTTCTGCCGGTGGTGGAGGCGATCACCCCTGAGGTGATCGCCATGACTGGCGGTGCCGGCAGCAGTCTGGGTACCGGCGGCATGCATACCAAGCTGCACGCTGCGCAGATCGCCACCGAAGCAGGCATTCCCATGGTCATTGCCAACGGACAGGATCCGGCGGTGCTGTACGACATCGTAGCCGGAGAGCCGGTCGGCACTCGCTTTTTGGCCAAAAAAGAGGTGCTGTTATGACAACCCAGGAGATACTCATCCGTGCCAAGGCCGCTACCCGACGGCTGTCGGAGCTGACCACACAGCGCAAGAACACCGCCTTGGCGGCTATGGCGGACAGCCTGCTGGCGTCCACCGATGCGATTTTAGCGGCTAATGCCCGGGACGTGGAAGCCGCTGTCGGCACCATCAGCGAGGTGATGGTGGATCGTCTGCGCCTGACTGCCGACCGTATTGCCGGCATGGCCCAGGGCATTCGCCAGGTAGCCGAGCTTCCCGACCCGGTGGGTCGTGTGTTGGAGGAGCATACCCACCCCAATGGTATGACCATTCGCAAGGTGGCGGTGCCGGTGGGGGTAGTGGCCATTATTTATGAGAGCCGCCCCAACGTTACCTCCGATGCGGCGGCGCTGGCACTTAAGTCCGGCAATGTCTGCATTCTTCGTGGCGGCAAGGAGGCTTATCGCTCGGCGGCGGCTATTGTCACCGCCCTACGTGACGCTTTAGCGTCGGTGGAGGTGGATCCCGACATGATCCAGCTGGTGGAAGATACCACCCGTCAGAGTGCGCATGAGCTGATGACCGCTGAGGGATACGTGGACATGCTCATCCCCCGTGGCGGCGCCGGGCTGATTCGTGCCTGTGTGCAGAACGCCACCGTCCCCTGCATCCAGACCGGCACCGGTATCTGCCATGTGTATGTGGATAAGGCCGCCGACATGGATATGGCGCTTGCTATACTGGACAATGCCAAGATGAGCCGTCCTTCGGTGTGCAACGCCGCAGAGGTGTGCCTGGTGCATCAGGATATCGCTTCTGCCTTGCTGCCCCGTCTGCGTGATCGCCTGCAGTCTCCTGACCGGGCCCACCAAGCCGAACTGCGGCTGTGCCCCCGGGCGGCCGCCATTATTGACGGTACACCTGCTGACGATAAGGATTTTGACACCGAGTTCCTGGATTATATTCTGGCGATCAAGGTGGTGGAGGATATCACCGAGGCCATTGACCACATTGCCCTTCACTCCACCCACCACAGCGAGAGCATCATCACGGACGACCCCGAAGCGGTCGACCGGTTTACGGCGGCCGTTGATTCCGCCGCGGTGTATGTCAACGTATCCACCCGCTTTACCGATGGCGGCGAGTTTGGACTGGGCTGTGAGATGGGGATCGCTACACAGAAGCTACACGCGCGCGGTCCCATGGGCCTGCGCGAGTTGACCACCTACAAGTATATTATCTCCGGTAACGGACAGACGAGAGGATGAGTGTGATGACCGTTGGTTTTATCGGTGCCGGCAATATGGGCGGTGCTTTGGCTACGGCAGTGGCTAAGGCCATTGGCGGTGACAAGGTGTATCTGGCCGACCCTTCCGCCCGGAAGGTTAAGGCGCTGGCCACCGCCATTGGGGCACAGGTGTCGGACAATGCCACCGTGGTAGCCACCTGCGATTACGTGTTTCTGGGGGTTAAGCCTCAGGTAATGGGGACGGTGCTTTCGTCCCTCCAGCTGGCACAGATGCCTTCTCTGCCGGTGCTGATTAGCATGGCCGCCGGCCTGTCCACCGAGGCTATTCGCGCTATGGCAGGGGTCAACGCCGCCGTTATCCGTATTATGCCCAATACGCCGGTGGCCGTCGGGGAAGGGATGATCCTTTACACCGCTACCCCGGAGGTCACGCCGATGCAGTTGGAGGGCTTTGCCCGGATTCTGTCCTGCGCCGGCCGCTTGACCTGCCTGGAAGAACGGCTGATCGATGCCGCCAGTGCGGTGTCCGGCTGCGGCCCGGCCTTCGCCTATCTCTTTATGGAAGCGTTGGCGGACGGTGGGGTGGAATGTGGACTGCCCCGCCAGATAGCCCAGGAGTGTGCCGCACAGATGGTGCTGGGGGCGGCACGGATGGTGCTGGAGACCGGTCATCATCCCGGTGAGCTTAAGGATGCGGTGTGTTCCCCCGGCGGCACCACCATTGCCGGCGTACATGCGCTGGAGAACGGTGGCCTGCGTGCGGCCGCCATGGATGCGGTGACCGCTGCTTACCACCGCACGCTGGAGCTAAAGCAATAAGCCAAAAATAGACACCCCCGGCGACCTTGTGTCGCCGGGGGTATTGTTATGTCAGAGGGCTGGTGGCTTCTACCCGATAGATGGGCAGTCCTTCATCCATAAAGCGTTGTTCGTATTCGGTGACGATATTGTTGGGATAATCGTCAGCGTGCAGGTCAAGGCTGACCCGCTGTAAGGTGTAGCCGGTCTGGGAAAACTCCTCCAGTGAGAATTGGAACAATCCTCGGTCGTCGGTTTTCTGTTCCACGGTAGCACCGGGCACGAGCAGCCCCTTATACAGCTCCAAAAAATGCCGGTGGGTCAGCCGGTGGATGGCATACCGTTTCTTGGGGAACGGGGTAGAGAAGTTAAGGTACAGCCGGGCAATGCTGCCGGTGGGGATGAACCGGGGCAGGTACTCGGCATCTCCCCACAGAAACCACACGTTATTGAGTACCATGGCCGCCGCCCGTTCACAGGCGGTGACCAGAACGTTCCCGTATTTCTCCACCGCCACAAAGTTCATCTCCGGGTGCTGTCGGGCAATCTCGCAGATAAAGCCGCCTTTACCGCAGCCGATCTCCAGATTAACCGGGTTGTCATTGCCGAAGATGGCAGCAAAATCAAGCCACTGTCGGTGGTCGTCGGCGCCAAAGTGGCGATCCTCCACCTGCATATTGGTTACCCGATCGGCGCACAGCTCCATCCGGGAATCCAGGTTCTTTTTGCGGCGCATCCGCATGGTGGTTCACTCCTTTGTTGCGCAATCCTACCCCAGATCGATGATCAGCTGATCCCCGATAGGGCTGACGGTGGTGTCGCCGGTGAGCACCGCCAGAGTGCCCCGGTACAGGGTGGTGGGATCGGTAAGAAACTGCTCCTTGATCGTATCGGCCTGCCACTTATCCGCCACCCAGAGGGTGGTGCTCATGAGCTTACGCTCCTGATCCAGGACAGTGCAGGTCACCTCGTACCCTCCGTGGTCCAGAGGACGGATATCCACCGTGTTTTCCTTCTCAATACGGCGGCGCTTGAGCAGCTGCAGAGCACTCTCTACGGCTCGCTCCCGCAGGGTGTAGGGGACACGCATGGACAGACTATCCCCGATCTGACTGCCGGTGGAGGACACGGTCAGGTATTGCTCCTCGTCCTGTACCAGGTGTCCCTTACGCAGTAGTTCTTCAATGGCGTCCTGGGTGTCAAAGTAGTTGGTCATACCTCGTCCCAGCAGAATGTCCAGCAGGTCATCCCGCTTGATGGGCTGTGCCAGCGTATGGAGCATATAGCATAGTAGGATGCGGATCTCCTGCGTATTGTTGAGACCGCCCGGTTCCACCCCGGCGGTAAAAGCGTCCTGCATGGTCATCCCTCCTTCATCTTCCCATTATACACTAACGATCCGAAAAAGAAAAGGGGAAAATAAAAATAATCTCCCATCCGACCGTAAGACGGATGGGAGAGACGTTCATACTTGGTTGACCAGATCTTCCATGGAGTACATACCGGCAGGCTGTTCCACCAGGAACCGGGCGGCGCGTAAGGCACCAACGGCAAAGATCTCTCGGGATTGGGCCCGGTGGGTGAGGTTAATGACCTCATCCTTGCCGGCAAAGATCACCTGATGCTCGCCTACAATGGTGCCGCCACGCACGGCGCTGATGCCGATCTCGTGGGGGTCCCGTTTTTGCCGGACAGCGTGACGGTCATAGGTGTATACCGGCTCGTAGCTAAGCCCTTGGCGAGCAGCGTCTGCCAGCATGAGGGCGGTGCCGGAGGGGGCGTCCAGCTTCTGGTTATGGTGCATCTCGATAATCTCCACGTCAAAGCCGTCCCCCAGGATGGCGGCGGCCTTTTTGGTCAGGGCGGCCAGTACGCTGACACCCAAACTCATGTTACCGCTGAAAAACACCGGGATATGCTCCGCCGCACGACCAAGGTCGGCCTTTTGCTCCTGGCTTAGGCCGGTGGTGCAGATGACGGCCGGTATCTTGTGGCTGACGGCGTAGGCAAGCTCCTCCGCCAAAGCGGCCGGGTTGGAAAAGTCGATGATCACGTCCACCGGCTGGGTGCACTCCGCCGGATGGGCGTATACCGGATAAGGGGCCTCGCCGCAAGCGGCGTCCACCCCGGCTACCACGGTATCCTCGGTAACAGCGGCGGTCACCGCCCGTCCCATGCGGCCCAGACAGCCGCAAAGCATAATGTTCATCATAGGAAACTCCTTACTCAATGAGTTGATACCGGCACAGCACCTCGCGCAGGGCTTCCAGCGCCTTATCCTCCATGGTGTACAGCGGCAGACGGCAATCGCCCACCGCCATGCCCATGAGGTTCATGGCCGCCTTGACCGGGATGGGGTTGACGTCGCTGAACAGGGCGTTTGCCAACGCCAGCCAATGAAGCTGCAACTGCCGGCAGGTGGCCGGGTCGCCCCGGAACCATGCCGCACACAGGTCGTGAACCACCCGGGGTACTACGTTGGACAGCACCGAGATCACGCCTTGTCCGCCGATCGCTAACGTGGCGGTGATCTCGTTATCATTGCCGGAATAGAGGGGGATATCGCACAGGGACAGCACCTTGGCCGCCGAAGCCAGATCGCCGTTGGCTTGCTTGAGCCCCATGACGTTGTCCACCGTCCGGTAAAGGGTCGCCACCGTCTCCGGCAGCATGTTGACCCCCGTCCGTGAGGGGACGTTGTAGAGGATCATGGGGAGATCCGTGGCGGTGGCTACTTGGGTGTAGTGGGCAATCAGCCCCCGCTGGGAGGTCTTGTTATAGTAAGGGGTCACCAGCAATAACCCATCCGCCCCCAGCTTCTGCGCCATGCGGCAGGAGTTCATGCAATGGGCGGTATCGTTGGAGCCGGTGCCGGCAATGACCGGCACACGTCGGTTGGCCTGCTCGATGACCACCTCCACCACCCGCATATGCTCCTGCATATTGAGGGTGGAGGCTTCTCCGGTGGTACCCACGGCGATGAGCGCATCGGTGCCTTCGGCGATCTGAAACTCCACCAGCTCACGCAGCTTGGCCTCATTGACCTGACCGTCGGGATGCATGGGGGTGACCAAGGCGACACCGGCACCGGTAAAAACGGGGCGTTTCGTCATAGGAATACCACCTTTCGTTGTTTAAAGGGGATCAGATGTAGTTGTCAGCGCACAAGAGCTCCGCCAACAGCACCGCACCGCCGGCGGCACCACGCAGGGTGTTGTGGGACAGACCCACAAACTTGTAGTCATACTGACTGTCCTCACGCAGACGGCCCAGGGAGACGGTCATGCCGCCTTCCAGATCCCGGTGCAGCTTGGTCTGCGGCATGTTGTCTTCCTCAAAATAGCGCAGAAAATGCTCCGGCGCCGAGGGGAGCTTCAGCTCCTGAGGACGTCCGGCAAAGGTGTTCCAGCGCTGGATGATCTGCTCCTTCGTGGGCTTGTTCTCAAACCGCACAAACACGGCGGCGAAGTGACCGTTGGTCACCGGCACGCGCAGACACTGAGCCGTAAAAGCCGGAGAGGTGGCCGGGACGATCTGGCCATTCTCCATGGTGCCCCAGATCTTCAGCGGCTCCTGCTCGGACTTCTCCTCTTCACCGCCGATATAGGGGATGACGTTATCCACCATTTCCGGCCAGCGCTCAAAGGTCTTGCCGGCGCCGGAGATAGCTTGATAGGTGGTCACCAGCACCTCTTTGACACCAAAGTCGTCCAAGGGGAAGAGGGCAGGCACATAGCTCTGGAGGGAGCAGTTGGACTTGACCGCCACAAAGCCGCGCTTGGTGCCCAGACGCTTGCGCTGATCGTGGATGATCTCCTCGTGCTTCCAGTTAAGCTCCGGGATGATCATGGGTACGTCAGGGGTGCCGCGGTGGGCGCTGTTGTTGGAAACAACAGGGCATTCCGCCTTGGCGTAGGCTTCTTCCAGCGCACGGATCTCCGCTTTGGGCATATCCACGGCGCAGAAGATAAAGTCCACCAGTCCGGCGACCTCCTCCACGTGGGAGGCGTCCAGGACGGTCATGCTTTTCATGGCCTCCGGCATGGGGGTGTCCATGGCCCAGCGACCGGCTACCGCCTCCTCATAGGTCTTGCCTGCGGAACGGGGGCTGGCGGCCAGACAGGTCACCTTGAACCAGGGGTGGTTCTCCAGAAGGGTCATAAAGCGCTGGCCGACCATGCCGGTGCAGCCTACGATGCCGACGCGATAGGTTTTCATCATTAGTATACTCCTTTGCAATCGAAAAATAGACCTGTTAGCGGTGTTTGCCCGGTGGCGCACAAAAAAATATTGAAAAACCGCCGTTGCTATTATATAATAGTCGAGATAAGACATCGCCTAACATGGGTACGGTATCATTTTACCACCGTTGTGTGGCGGTGTCAACAAGGAAACCGTAAGGAATTCTAAGGAGTATCTATGCTGCGAAGTGATTTTTATTACGATCTGCCGGAGGAGCTTATCGCTCAGGAGCCGTTGGAACAACGGGACGCCTCTCGTCTGCTGGTGCTGGATCGCCGGAACGGCGCCTGTACCGACCGGGTGTTTTCCGACCTGCTGGACTACCTGCAGCCGGGAGATTGCCTGATTCTCAATAACAGCCGTGTGCTGCCTGCCCGTCTGCTGGGTCATCGCCGTGCCACCGGCGCCCGGGTGGAGCTATTGCTGCTTACCCCCCACGGCGACGACGTGTGGGAGGTGCTGGCCGGCCCCGGCCGTCGGGCCAAGCCCGGGGACGAGCTGACCTTTGGGGACGGGCTCTTGACCGCCACCGTATTGGAGGTGGTGGAAGGGGGCAACCGCTTGGTGCGGTTTACCTATCAAGGGAACTTTTATGAGGTGCTGGAGCGCATCGGCCAGATGCCTTTGCCGCCGTACATTCACAAGAAGCTGGAAGACAAGGAGCGCTACCAGACGGTGTATTCCGCTGCGGTGGGTTCAGCGGCGGCTCCTACTGCCGGCCTGCACTTCACCCCGGAATTAATGCAGAAGATCCGGGACAAAGGGGTGGAGATCGCTTACGTGACGCTCCATGTAGGGCTGGGTACCTTCCGCCCGGTCAAAGAGGACGTGGTGGAAAACCACCGGATGCACCGGGAGCACTACGAGCTGAGTGCCGCAACGGCCGAGACCATCAACCGCACCCGGGAACGGGGCGGCCGGGTCATCGCCGTGGGCACCACCGGCTGTCGCACGCTGGAGAGCGTTGGTCTCACCAACGGTCGGGTGGAACCGGCGGAGGGCTGGACGGATATTTTTATCTGTCCCGGCTACGAGTTTCAGGTGCTGGATGGGCTTGTGACCAACTTTCACCTGCCGGAAAGCACCCTCATCATGCTGGTCAGCGCCTTTGCCGGGTATGACCACACCATGGCCGCCTACCGCCATGCGGTGGAAGAACGCTACCGTTTCTTTTCCTTCGGCGATGCCATGCTGATCGTATAATTCCGGGAGCAGAGAGGACAAGATATGTATACGTTACTCAAACAAGAAGGCAAAGCCCGACGCGGCACCTTCACCACCCCTCACGGGACGGTGCAGACGCCGGCGTTTATGAACGTGGCTACCTGCGGTGCCATCAAGGGCGCCGTATCCGCCCACGATCTCAGAGAGGTCAATTGTCAGGTGATGCTGTGCAACACCTATCACCTGCATGTGCGCCCCGGAGACGATCTGGTACGGGATATGGGGGGGCTTCATCGGTTTACCGGCTGGGACGGTCCCATCCTGACCGACAGCGGTGGATTTCAGGTGTTTTCCTTGGCCAGCCTGCGTAAGATCAAGGAGGAAGGGGTGCATTTTTCCTCCCACATTGACGGGCAGAAGCTGTTTATCGGCCCGGAGGAAAGCATGCGCATTCAGTCTCATCTTGGCTCCACCATTGCCATGGCTTTTGATGAGTGCGTGGAGAACCCGGCTAAGTATGACTATGCGCGCCGTTCCTGCGAGCGCACCACCCGGTGGCTGATCCGATGCAAGGAGGAGATGGCACGGCTCAACAGCCTGCCGGATACCGTCAATCCGCAGCAGATGCTGTTTGGCATCAATCAGGGCTGCACCTTCGAGGACCTGCGGGTGGAGCACATGAAGGAGATCGCCAAGCTGGACATGGACGGCTATGCCATCGGCGGTCTGGCGGTGGGGGAACCCACGGAGGATATGTACCGCATTATCGAGGCGGTTGAACCGCATATGCCGGCCAATAAGATCCGCTATCTCATGGGGGTAGGCACCCCCGAGAACATTCTGGAAGCGGTACACCGGGGGGTGGATCTGTTTGACTGTGTCATGCCCTCCCGGAATGCCCGTCACGGCCACGTTTTCACTTGGCAGGGTCATCGCAATCTCATCAACAACAAGTATGCCCGGGATCCCCGTCCCATCGACGAGGAGTGTGACTGCCCCACCTGCCGGCGGTATTCCCGCAGCTACATTCGTCATCTGCTTAAGGTGAATGAGATGCTGGGGATGCGGCTGACCGTGATGCACAACCTGTACTTCTACAATACCCTCATGGAGCGTATTCGCAAGGCGCTGGACGAGGATCGGTTTGAGGCGTTCTATCAGCAGTATGTCGGGGTGCTGGACCACCGCATCTGACGGAAGATGGACAATTTGTAAATTTTCTGCCGGATGACGGAAAACCCTTGCACTTTTTCCTATAATATAGTATAATGACCTAAATTTGAATTTTCGGAGGTTTTTTATCATGAATTTTCTGAACGCTCTGTTGCTGGCTGGTGAAACTGCTCCCAGCACAAACGCCAGCCAGCCCCAGCAGATGACCGGTTTTGCGGCGTTTATGGCCAACTACGGCGGCATCGTCTTTCTGGTGCTGATGATCGTGGTGATGTATTTCCTCATGATCCGTCCCCAGAAGAAGAAGCAGAAGGCCGAGCAGGAGATGCGCAACAATCTGCGTGTGGGTGACGAGCTGACCACCATCGGCGGCGTGTGCGGCCGTGTTGTCAGCATCAAGGACGATACCGTGACCATCGAGTCCGGCACCGATCGCAGCAAGCTGCAGTTCAAGAAGTGGGCCATCCAGTCGGTAGAGACCAAGCATGAGGTTTCTGTGGATGACGATGACGACGATGATGATGACGATATCTGATGTCCGTCGGCATAATTTTCCCTCTCTCATCATAGCCTTATGATAAGTAGTGATAGGGAGGCTAAAGATATGCGTACACGGGAAAGTCACACCTCTGCGTTCACCGCCTTGATCCGGCCGTTGCTCATCGGCACAGCCGTAGGGGTGGTGGTCAGCGTCCTTGTGCTTATGCTCATGGCGCTGTTGGTGCAGTCGGTGGATGTGCCCCGGGCGGCGGTGCTGCCCTTGGCCATGTCTGCCGGTGCGGTGGGCGCCTTTATGGGCGGCCTGACCACGGCGCTGACAGCTGGCCGGCGAGGCCTTATGATGGGCGCTTTATGTGGGCTTGTGCTGTTCTTTCTCATACTGCTGGCCGGTTTTGTCCGGTTTACCGGCGTATCCGGCACAACCGCTGTACTCAAGGCGGTGGTGCTGGTGGTAGCCGGTGGCATAGGCGGTCTGCTGGGAGTTCTTCGACGCAAACGTTGAGCCACTATGGGGCGGAGTAGGCAGGCGCCTACTCCGTTCTTGTTCTTTTTCCGTCCGTTGTTGCATACCCTATAGGGGAGGTATGCATATGAAACGGACAACCACCCGTCGCCGTCGGGCGATGGCAGATTTTATGACGGATAACCGTCGATTGTTCCCCTTCGCCGGCCTGTTGCTGGCTGGTGTGGCCATAGGTGTGGCGGTGTATGTACTGGCCGGTACCCACATTACCCATGACTGGGGTGCTTTGGTACGGGTAACCGGTCTGTCCGGCGGCTTGGCCGGCAGCCTTGGCGCTTTGTGGAACGGCTGTTTTGGTTCAATTTCGTTGCTTGTCGGGCTGTTTCTGCTGGGTCTGTGGCCTTGCGGCGCTCCCTTTGCGGCGGCAACCCCCATGTTCTACGGCCTCAGTCTGGGGCTGACCGAAGCGTATTATTATTCTTTGGGCGGCGCCGGCGTGGGGGCGGTGGCAGCGGTGGTGGTCCCGGTGGGGCTGCTCAACGGTGCTCTGCTGGTTATGGCCGGGGTGGAAAGCTGGCGTTTGTCGGTCACCCTTAGCCGACGGTTACTGCCTGCTGACGGCGGATCGCAAGAGCCGCTGTGGCCGATCTTTCGATTGTATTGCCTGCGTTTTTTACTGTTTGCCGCCGGCGCAGTGGGCGTAGGGCTGGCGCAGGTGCTGTTACGCACCTTGTTTTGCGAGCTTCTGCAAGGAGTATAAATAAGGAGATGTTTACCCAATGGCTGGATTGTTTTCCATGTTTGACGTGACCCGGGAAGGCCCCGGCGTTAACAAAAACGCACCTCAAAAGCGTTCCTTCGTGGTGTTTTTGGGCATTCTGCGCCGCAAGTTCTGGAAGCTGTTGTTGGCCGGTGCGCTGTTTGCGGTGGTTAACCTGCCGCTGATCACGCGCGGCTGGGCGGATGCGGGGCTTACCTACGTGACCCGGGCATTCTCCCGACAGAAGCACGCCTTTGTCAAGGAGGATTTCTTCGAGACGATACGCAAGAACCGCAAGCAGGCCTTTATCTGCGGCTTTATTAATTTTGTGGTGACCGCTTTGCTGTTGTACAACATCACCTACTATCTGTTTGGGATGCATCCGGAGCTTTACGAGGTGTTCGGCGGTTCGGCAGAAGGCCGGAGCGTGCTGACCCCTACTGCGATCGACTATCTGGTGATGGGCTGTACCTTTGCAGGCTATGTATACTTTACGGTGATGAAGTATTATATTCCTTTTCTGGTTATCACCTTTGATCTGAGCATCAAGCAGATCTACCGCAACGCCTTTATTTTCTCTATGGCAGGGCTTAAGAATAATCTCATCGTTTCTCTGATTCTCATTGTGGCATACGTCCTGCTGTTCTTACTGCTGTCCATTAACAACGCCGTCATCTATCTGCTGGGCATGCTGATCTGGCTGTTGGTGCTGCCGCCCTTGCGGTCGCTGCTCATCCAGTACGCCATCTTCCCGGTGGTGCGGCGGCTGATGATCGACCCTTATTATGAGAAACATCCCGATGCGGACAAGCAGCTGCGCCGGGATCTGGGTCTTGAGGTGGAGGCGACACCGCAGGAGTCCGCCGCATCGGCTCCGGTGTTCAGCGACGAAGCTCCCCAGCCGTCTGCACCGTCCACCCTGCCGCGCCAGTATTCCGAGCAGGAGCTGCGGCGCTTTAATCGCAAGCGTACCCAAGCGAATCAAGAGGACGACGACACGATCTAAGGTTAGTATTCGCGAGTATTTTAACGATGGGTGAACGGAATGGCCGTCTTAAAACTGGTTTACTAGGGAGGGATATCCCATGATGGATTATATCATAGTCGCCGGTGTGGCACTGATAGCTGTGCTGTTAGCGGTGGTGCTGGTACAGCTGGCATCCCTGCGCCGCCGTCAAGAGGACAGCACCCAGATACGGGCGTTGCAGGAACGGGTGGACCGTCTGCAGCAGGAGCTGGCCGCTGAGCTGCGTGCCAGCCGGCAGGAAAGCACCCAGATCATCCAGCAATCGGTGCAGAGTCTCAGCCAGGTTTTGCTTACCGCCCAAGGACAAGCCAACCAGCAGATGACCGACAGCATGGAGAATATCCGCAAGGCGGTCACCGGTCAACTGGACACCATCCGGCAGGAAAACACCCATCAGCTGGAGCAGATGCGCCTGACGGTGGACGAAAAGCTGCAGCAGACCCTCAACGACCGCATTAGTCAGTCCTTCCGGCTGGTCAACGAGCGTCTGGAGCAGGTATACACCGGCCTGGGTGAGATGAAGACTCTGGCCAGCGGTGTGGGCGACCTGAAGAAGGTGTTATCCAACGTCAAGACCCGTGGTGTGCTGGGAGAGATCCAACTGGGCGCTATTCTTGAGCAGATTTTGTCCCCCGACCAGTATGAGGCCAACGTTAAGGTCAAACCGGGCAGCACCAACGTGGTGGAGTTTGCCGTCAAGCTGCCGGGCAGTGACAGCGGCCATGTGTGGCTGCCCATTGATGCCAAGTTCCCGGTGGATGCTTACGGTCAACTGCTGGATGCCTACGATGCCGGCGATCCGGACGGTATCAAGGCCGCCGGCAGTGTGCTGGAACAGCGCATCCGTTCCTTTGCCAAGGATATCCGCGACAAGTACATCGATCCTCCCCATACCACCGACTTCGGCATTATGTTCCTTCCGGTGGAGGGCTTGTACGCCGAGGTGGTTCGCCGGGGCATGATCGAGGTGCTCCAGCGAGATTACCATGTGAACATCGCCGGCCCTACCACCATGGCGGCGGTGCTCAACAGCTTGCAGATGGGCTTTAAGACCCTGGCGATTCAGAAGCGCTCCGGCGAGGTCTGGAAGGTTCTGGGTGCCGTCAAAACCGAATTTGATAAGTTCGGGGTGGTCATCCAGAGCGCACAGCAGCGACTGGAGCAGGCCAACAGCGAGTTGGACAAGCTGGTGGGTGTCCGCACCCGTCAGATCCAGCGTCGTCTGGCAGATGTGACCAGCCTTCCGGAAGGGGAGGCCACCGGTCTGCTGGAGGGTACCGTTTCTGCCGATACGGAGGAATAAATAAAGCCCTTTCTCACTATGATAGGTGAGGGAGGGGATGGTATGTTTCGGGTATGGGTATGCCGTAGTCGTCATTGGACGATCGCCGTGCTGGTGCTGACCTTGACAGCAGTGGCTTTTGCTAAGGCGTGGTTGGCCGATGAAGGACGTGCCGTGCCCGGTGCCGCCGATGAGGCAGGAATACCGTTGTCCATCGTGATGTATCACGGGGTGACCGATGATCCATCCCGGGTAGGCCCGTACGTGATACCGGCCTCCTTGCTGGCAAGTGATCTTGCCTACCTGCACGATCATGGTTACACCACCGTGACGGTAGCTGATCTGCTGGCTTACGTGGAGCAAGGTGTCCCTTTGCCGGATCGGCCGGTGATGCTCACCTTTGACGATGGGTATTACAACAACTTTCTTTACGCCCACCCTTTGCTGGAACGATACGGTATGTGTGCCGTCATTGCTCCCATTGCCCGATGGTCAGTCTTCTACAGCGATACCCCCGATCAGCAGGATCGCCCGGCGTATTCCCACATGACCTGGCGGCAGATACGGCAGATGGTGGACGCTGGGACGGGCGAGTTTCAGTGCCACAGCTACGACCTGCACGACACCGACCGTCGACGGGGGATCCGTCATTTGCCCAGTGAGACAAGGGAGCAGTACACCGCCTTTTTGCGAGAGGATATTGATAAGGCCATGGCCTTGTTGACCGAGGCTACCGGGGTGGTGCCCACCACCTTTGTGTACCCCTTTGGCGCCACCGATGAGTGGGCGGAGCCGGTACTGCGTGAGGTGGGCTTTCGGGCCGTTTTCACCTGCGCCGAACGTCTTAACACCATTACCCGGGATCCGTCCTGCTTGATGGCACTGGGGCGGTACCGGAGACCTCATGACACCGATAGTGCCGCATTTTTTGAGAGGATATTAACGTATGGAACAGAGTAAGATCGATCGCATCAACGAGCTGGCGCGCAAGAGCCGTGCCGAGGGGTTGACCCCCGAGGAGGCGGAGGAGCAGAAGACCCTGCGCGCAGAATACATTGCCGCTTTCCGCCAGAGCCTGACCGGGCAGCTGGAAAGCATCGTCATTGTGGATAAAGACGGCAACCGGGTCACACCGACCCGGAAAAAGCCGTTGTCATAAGGAGGATAAATACCATGGACAAGCTCTTACAAGTGCTGGATACCAACGCGCGGCTGAGTGCCGAGCAGATCGCAGTGATGCTGGGGGTGAGCACCGCTGAGGTGGAGGCGCGCCTGGAGGCCTTGGAAAAGGCCGGCGTGGTGCGTGGTTACAAGGCGCTCATCGATTGGGATAAAACCGACCGGGAATACGTGACCGCCTATATCGACCTGCAGATTGCCCCCTCCAAGGATCGGGGCTTTGACGGCGTGGCCGAGGCGATTATGGCCTTTGATGAGGTGGAAAGCGTGACTCTTATGTCCGGTGGCTACGACCTGTCGGTGAAGATCACCGGCCGCAGCTTCAAGGATGTGGCTATGTTTGTGGCCAAGCGCTTGAGCCCCTTGGATGGTGTGCTGTCCACCGCCACCCATTTTGTTCTTAAGACCTACAAGGAGCGTGGTGTCCTTTTTGACAGCGAGGAAAAGGACGAAAGAGGTTTAATATGAACTATGACCGTCTGATAAACCCCACCCTAATGGAGCTGAAGCCTTCCGGCATCCGCAAGTTCTTTGACATTGCCGCCGAGATGGATGAAGTGATCTCTCTGTCGGTGGGTGAACCGGATTTTTCCACCCCTTGGCACATCCGCCAAGAGGGTATCCATACGCTGGAAAAGGGACGTACCTGGTACAGCCCCAACGCCGGCCTTTTAGCCTTGCGTGAAGCGATTGCCGGGTATGTTCAGCGACACAACGGGGTGTCCTATGACCCCAAGACCGAGGTGCTGGTGACGGTGGGCGGCAGCGAGGCCATCGACCTGTGCTTCCGAGCGTTGCTGTCCCCCGGGGATGAGGTGCTCATCCCCGATCCGTGCTTTGTGTGCTACGAGCCTCTCACCCGACTGGCGGGAGGTGTACCGGTGAGCATCACCACCCGTGTGGAGGATGCGTTCCGCCTGACGGCTGAAGCGCTCAAGGCGGCGATCACCCCTCGCACCAAGCTATTGGTGCTCCCCTTCCCGAACAACCCAACCGGCGCCATCATGCCCCGGGAGGAGCTGGAAGCCATTGCCGAAGTGCTGCGGGGCACCGATATTATGGTGTTGTCGGATGAGATCTATGCGGAGCTGACCTATGGCCGCACCCATGTGAGCATTACCTCTTTGCCCGGCATGTCGGAACGCACCATTCTGGTCAGCGGTTTCTCCAAGGCCTTTGCCATGACCGGTTGGCGTCTGGGATACGCCTGTGGCCCGGCTCCGGTGATGAAGATGCTGACCAAGCTGCACCAGTATGCTATCATGTGCGCCCCTACCACGGCGCAATACGCCGCTATTGAAGCCATGAACAACGGTGAAGAGGACGTGCGCACCATGCGCGAGGAGTACGACATGCGCCGCCGGTTTATCGTGGACGGCCTTAATCGTCTGGGCCTGACCTGTTTTGAGCCGGAAGGTGCCTTCTACGTGTTTCCTTCTATCCAGAAGACCGGCATGAGCTCGGAGGATTTCTGCCGTTGCTTGTTGGAAGAAAAGCACGTGGCGGTGGTTCCCGGTACTGCTTTTGGCGACAGCGGCGAAGGCTTTGTGCGCATTTCTTACTGCTATTCTTTGAGCCATATCACCGAAGCGCTTAATCGTATAGAAGCGTTTCTTAAGGAGCGAGGGACCCTATGAAGGTAACGGTGCACGCCCCGGCCAAGCTCAACCTGACACTGGATGTGGTGGGAACGCGGCCGGATGGCTACCATCTGCTGGAGAGCCTCATGCAAACGGTGGATATTACCGACACCCTGACGGCACAAACAGCAGAGAATATTCGGCTGGATGCACCGGGCCTCTGTCCCCCGGAGAAAAACACCGCTTACCGGGCGGCGCAGGCGTTTTTTGCGCACACCGGCATGGCTGGCGGTGTGTACATGACCTTACAGAAGCGCATCCCCACCAAAGCCGGCATGGGTGGCGGCAGTGCCGATGCCGCCGCCGTTTTGTGGGCGTTGGACCGCCTGTACAACACGCATCTATCGGTGGAGGAGCTGTGCCGCATCGGTTTGATGGTGGGGGCGGATGTGCCTTTCTGCGTGCAGGGAGGCGCCGCCTACGTGACCGGCATCGGGGAAGAGTTGCGTCCCTTGCCCTGCCTGCCGGCATGCTCCTTTGTGGTGGCACAGCCCCCCGAAGGGGTGTCTACCGCCGCCGCCTATGCGGCTATTGACAGCCATCCGCTTCTGCGGCGCCCGGATCATACCCGGGCGATCCCGGCTTGGGAGCAGGGCGATCTGCCGGCGGTCTGCCAGCAGGTGTGTAATGTGTTTGAGCTTGCCACCGCTTTGCCCGGCGTTAAGGCGATCCGTGAGATCATGGAGACGTACGCGCCTTTGGCCTCGCAGATGACCGGTAGCGGCTCGGCGGTGTTTGCGGTGTTTACCGATCCGGCGGCGGCGGATGCCTGCCGGCAAGCGCTGGCCAAGCGGTTTCCTGTTGCTCTGCTGTGCCGCCCTTGCGACGGATGCCGGATAGAGATTGAATAAACTGTTAAAAACCGTCCCATACTCTCCGTATCACAAGAGAAGGAGAGGATATGCGATGCATAAAACACGATGGATAAAAGCCGTCACCGGAGGGTTGGTGTTATGTTTGACCCTGTCGGTGTGCGGCTTTTATGGTACCTGCGCCGGCGTACGGGATCGGGTGATCCGTCTGCATATATTGGCCAATTCCGACTCCACCGCCGATCAGCACCTCAAGATGCAGGTGAGGGATGCGGTCACCGCTGCGGCGGCCGGTTGGCTGGATGGAGCGCAGGATACAGAGAAAGCGCTTACATTAGCCCGGGAACACCTGCCGGTCATCCAGCAGGTGGCGCAGCGGACGGTCCACGAGGCCGGCTATCGGTACCCGGTAACGGTGACCTTGGATAAGACGTATTTCACCACCCGGCAATACGATACCGTAACCCTGCCGGCCGGCACGTATCAGGCGGTACGTATCGAGATTGGTGAAGCGAAGGGGCAAAACTGGTGGTGCGTGGTGTTCCCACCGCTTTGTTTTGGCTCTGCCATACGGGAGGATCCTATGAGTGAGGTGCTGACCGGCGACCAGCAGGCGTTGGTCAGCAGTGGGGAATACCGGGTGCGGTTTGCGGTGCTGGAATGGTTGGAGGATCTGTTCTCCTGGTTCCGATAACAAAGAAAGACGGAAGCGGTGCTTCCGTCTTTCTTTATGCTATTTGATCATTCGGTACGCAGAGCGACCACGGGATCTTTTTTGGCGGCACTACGGGATGGGATGATACCGGCAAACAAGGTCAGCACCACACTGATGCCTACCAGGATGATGGCGGCCGGCAAGGGGAGGATGGCGCTAAGGTTGGCGATGCCGGTCAGGGCATGCAGGATGATGTTGATGGGGATGCACAGCAGGTAGGTGATCACCACGCCCAACAGACCGGAGGTGAAGCCGATGATCACCGTTTCGGCGTTGAACATACTGGAAACGTTGCGCTTGCTGGCACCGATGGCACGCAGGATGCCGATCTCCTTGGTGCGCTCCTGAACCGAGATGAGGGTGATAACACCGATCATGATGGAGGATACGATCAGGGAGATGGCCACAAAGGCGATGAGCACGTAGGTGATGGCATTGATAATGGTGGTCACCGAGGACATGATGATGCCAACGTAGTCGGTATAGACGATGCGTTGCAGCTCGTCCCGGCCTTTGTTGTACGAGGCGATGGCATTCTCGATGATGTCCTTATTCTCAAAGGAGGAGGCATAAATGTTGATGGCAGAGGGGCTGTCCAGATCCAGCTTCCCCAAAGTCACCAGGTTATCTTCATAGGTGGTGTCGGAGAAAGCCAGCACATCGTCGTAGTAGTGTTCAAACTGGGAGACGGTGTAGGAGCCCATCATCCGTTGCAGAGCCAACGCCTGACTGGCAGGATCACCAAGCCCCTGCGCTGTCAGCTGTTGCCGGATCTGCTCCCGGGTTTTCTCTTCGGTCTGCATATCGTCCCCTTTAATGATGCCTATGCAGGTCTCCTTGAGACTTTTTTCATCCTTCTGAAGCAACGGCTCCAGATATTGTTGGTAGTCACCGGGGACCGCCAAGTCGCCGGAGGTAAGCATGTTTTCAATGAAGGCTACCAGTTCTTCCCGGGTCATCCCGTTGATCTGTTCCACCAGGGCGTTGATCTGGTCAGCTACCAGGATATCAACGTAAGCATTACCCTTGCCGTTTTCGTCAAGCTTGTTGACGTACAGGATAAACTCGGCGGCCTTGTAGAGGGACATGCGTTGCTCGTCGGTGATACTGCTTTGCGCTGCTACCAGCTCAGCGGCCACGTCAGCCGGCGCCTTTCGGGCGTATTCCGCCTGCTTGGCGGCGGCGTACTTGGCGGTTTCCTGCTGGTTAAGGACGGTACGATAGTAGTCCCGTATTCCCTGATCGTTCAGCTCAGCCAGCATGGCGGCGGTACCGGGATCCGTCTGGGCAAACATGGCCGTCAAGGTGGTCCGCATTTGCTGAATAGGGGTGGCCTCCACCAAGGGGGTGACGATCTTGTCCAGCTCCGTTGGGGAGATGGCGGATACGTAAGAGATCCACATTTGGGCTTTGGTTACGTCATCCAGCTCATCCAGATAGCGGCCAAAGTCCTCGGCGGTGATAGCACTGGTGGTGGGTTTGAACGGCAATCCGGTAGTGACGTCCACGTCAGGGTTGGCCAGCTGTGCTTTGATAACGGGGGCGTTTTTACCTTCGTTGATGATGTGCGCGGTCAGCGCAGAGGTATAGCCGACATTACCGGTCAGCATGGCGGCGGTGGCATCCTCCTTGGGACGGATGATACCGGTCACCTTCAAGGGCAGGGCATTGTCGTACAGAAGCTGTAGTCCCAGCTGGTTATCGTTACCGTCCTTGTTGGTTCGCATATCGTAGTACAGGCCCGTTGCTTCGTCATATTGGTAGCACTCATAAGGGAATACCACCCGGAAATCCATGGCGCGGATCTCCTCGTAGGTCCAATGCTTTTCCTCCACTTCAATGGTCTGCTGGTTCATGGAGGCGGCCGCCAGAGCATCCATCTCCGCTTCCGATTTAAGCCCCAGCGCATAGAGGGTCATGTCATCGATCTCGTTGTTCTTATCTACCACCAGGACGATCTCGTTGTAGGCCGCCGGCCAGCGACCGCCATCGATGATCTCGTACTGGTTGAGCAGCAGGGGGTTGACCAGCTCTCCGTTGTTACCGGGGAGCATCTCTTGCCACAGCTTGCGGCCGCCCATGGTCATCATGTTACCAAAGCCGTAGGATTCGCTCATGGACATCATGCCGGACATATCCACGCCCAGATGCTTGATCATCAGATCCATCAGCAGCTTTTCCGTATCGGAGCGCTGGATATCGCCGGCTTCGGTCTTGGTATACACCAGCATTTCCATGTTGTAGCCGTATCGGATACCGTTGATGGCGTTGCGCAATGCGTTGTCCTCGGCGGTGTCCGCCATGGTGGTCTCCAGATATTCCTTAAACGCTTTCAGGTCATTTTGACTGCTGCTCATGTTATTGAGGGAGTTGACCATGTCGTACAGGATACTCTTCTGGTACACCGCATCCTTGCTATGCTCGCCGTGGGAGGAGGCTTCGCCCATGAACGTCTCCAACAGACTGCCCATGTCGGTGTGGGTGGCCTCCAGGGTCAGCGGATAGGAGGATAGGGTGTTTTCCTGCACCGTATCGATGTAGGTGGTCATACCGTTGGACACAGCGGTGATAAGGGCAATGCCGATGATACCGATGCTACCGGCAAAGGCGGTCAAAGCGGTGCGCCCTTTTTTGGTAAACAGGTTCTTAAGGGATAGCCCAAAGGAGGTGGCAAAGGACATGGAAGGCCGCTTTTTCTTTTTCTCTTCCTCTGACCGTGCGGCTGACCAGCTTTCCTCGGCGGCGAGTTCTTCATCCGTCAGTGGTGCGCTGTCGCCGGTGATTTCGCCATCCAGCATCTTGATGATACGGGTGGAGTAGGTTTCAGCCAGCTCCGGGTTATGGGTGACCATGACCACCAGGCGATCCCGGGCGACCTCCTTGAGTATCTCCATGACCTGCACGCTGGTCTCGGTATCCAGTGCGCCGGTCGGTTCGTCCGCCAGGATGATGTCCGGGTTGTTGACCAGCGCACGGGCAATGGCTACCCGCTGCATCTGTCCGCCGGACATTTCCCCCGGTTTTTTGCGCAGTTGGTTTCCCAGCCCGACCTGCTCCAATGCCTCCTTGGCCCGGTGGCGGCGCTCTTTTTTGGAAACACCGGAAAGGGTCAGGGCCAGCTCGACGTTCTGCAGGACCGACTGATGGGGGATGAGGTTATAGCTCTGGAACACAAATCCTACCGTATGGTTGCGGTAGGTATCCCAGTCTCGGTTGCCAAACCCCTTGGTGGAACGACCGTTGATGACCAGATCACCCTTGGTGTATCGGTCGAGTCCGCCGATGATGTTGAGCAAGGTGGTTTTGCCGCACCCGGAAGGCCCCAGTATGGACACAAATTCGTTGTGGCGGAAATTGAGGCTGACTCCGCGCAGTGCCTCCACCGCCAGATCGCCGGAGGCGTAGGTTTTATGGATGCGAGAGAGTTGTAACATGCCAATAACTCCTTCTATCAAGCTTACAGTTAAATTGTGGTATTACTATACCAAATATATATGAATATATTATTAACGTCGTGTTAATTGTATCCACAACTTTTTATTGACAAACCCCCGGCCTTTACCGTATAATAATAACAGAAGTACAAGCGTTTTTGATAAGGGATGGTGTAAGATATGGACAATATGGAGAAAGAACAGAACAACAGCTTGCGTATTTGGCTGACCATTGTGGCGATTCTCGTGGGGATCGGTGTGATTCTGTACACCTTGTACCGGATGGAGAAGCGTTTGCGCCGCGCCTATGGCCGTGTGGAGCATTGGTTAAATGCCCGTAACAAGCCGGTCACCATCGATCTGGAAGAATAATACATAGCCTTATAGCTCCGCATCCATTGGATGCGGAGCTTTTTTCTTTTTTTACCACGCACAAACACGGCGTGTCGGCACACAATAGGCATAAGGAGTGAAAGATATGCGGTGGATAGGTATACTACTTTACAGCCTGATTGTGCTGACCTGCGGAGCGTTGCTGGGCGGTGTGGGCTACTTACAGCATGCGTTGCCGGACAGCTTTACCGTGGTGGCTGGTGAAAGCGTTTACATGGGCGATTGGGTGGACAGCATCCCGAAGGACGCCACGCGGTCGGTGGCGCAGGTTGGCGTGAATCAGAGCTATCCGGCGCGCCTGCGATTGCTGGGGGTGGTTCCCATCAAGACGGTTACCGTCCGGGTGGCTGATACCCCATCGGTCATGGTGTGCGGCACTCCCTTTGGGATCAAGCTATACACCGAAGGGGTGCTGGTGGTGGGTCTTGGCGATGTACAGACGGCGGCAGGCGGCGTTAATCCGGCGGCGGCTGCCGGCATTTGCGTGGGCGACACCTTACTGACGGTGGATGGTCAGCCGGTGAGCAGTAATGAGGAGCTGGCGGCCACCATTAACGCTTGCGGCGGCCGGTCGGTGACCCTGCGGGTGCGTCGGGACGGGGTGGAGTTTTCGGTAACCTTTACCCCGGTGCATCCGGTGGATGGCACCGGCTACCGGGCAGGAATGTGGGTAAGGGACAGCACAGCTGGCGTGGGTACCCTGACCTTTTATGACCCTAAGGACGGTACCTTCGCCGGACTGGGTCATGCGGTGTCGGATGCGGATACCGGCCAACAGCTCAGCTTGTCCCGGGGAGAGATCGTCCCAGCCCGTATCCATGGGGTGGAAAAAAGCCAGGTAGGCGATCCGGGGGAACTGAAAGCTGGATTTGATCCGGGCACCTTGGGCCAATTATACCGCAATGCGGTCAACGGCCTGTATGGTAAGCTGTCCACCTCGCTGTTACCCGGCATCAGCCTCCCGGTGGCGATGAAACAACAGGTCAAGGTGGGACCGGTACAGATCTATACCACGGTGGATGGCGATGGCCCCCGGTATTACGATGCGGTCATCCGCAAGATCCGATATAACGCCTCCGCCGTCACCCGGCATATGGTTGTCGAGGTCACCGACCCGGCGTTACTGGAAAAGACCGGCGGCATTGTGCAGGGAATGTGAGTGTGTTATAATAGAAACAACACAGGAAAAGCCCGTAAATAAAGGGTTTTCCGGCGTTAGCCCAAGTCATTGACCACGACAAGG
>SVPB01000079.1 GCA_015066065.1 Oscillospiraceae bacterium
TCCCGACGGGCGTATGCGTTTTTCCGCCACATCGGACAATTCCTTCCCCCGGGTAAAGGTCAGATACGCATACGCCCGTCGGGAGGAACGTCCCACACGGCCACGCAGCTGATGCAGCTGGGACAGACCGTAGCGGTCAGCGTTTTCAATGATAAGGGTATTGACGTTGGGTATGTCCACCCCCGTTTCAATGATGGTGGTACACACCAGAATGTCGATCTCGTGTTCCAGCACCTGCCGCCAGATATCCGACAGCTGCTCCTCACTCATCTTGCCGTGAGCCACGGTGATGCGTGCTTCCGGCATACGGGTGTGAATGGCCGCCGCACACCGTTCAATGGTCTCCACCCGGTTGTGCAGATAGTACACCTGCCCGTCCCGTCGCAGTTCCCGGCGAATGGCGTCCATGATGATACCGTTATCGTGCTCCAGCACGTAGGTCTGCACCGGTCGACGATCCTGCGGGGCCTCCTCAATGACCGACATATCCCGGATGCCACTCATGGCCATGTTCAGCGTACGGGGAATGGGCGTAGCAGACAAGGTCAGCACATCCACGTTGGGGGTCAGCTCTTTGATACGCTCCTTCTGGGTGACACCAAAGCGCTGTTCCTCGTCGATGATAAACAGCCCCAGATCCCGGAACCCCACGTCCGCCGACAGCAGGCGATGGGTACCCACCACAATATCCACCTCGCCCCGTTGCACCCGGCGGATGATATCCGCCTGCTGTTTGGGGGTGCGGAAACGGGAGAGCATCTCCACCTTGACAGGGAAGCCCTCAAACCGCTTGAGGATCGTATTGTAGTGCTGGAACGCCAGGATGGTGGTGGGCACCAGAAGGGCGCATTGCTTACTCTGGCTGACACACTTAAAGGCCGCACGCAACGCTACCTCGGTCTTGCCAAAGCCCACATCGCCGCACAACAGGCGATCCATGGGCACCGGGCGTTCCATGTCGGATTTGATCTCGTCGATGCACCGCATCTGATCTTCGGTTTCTTCGTATTCAAAATGACGTTCAAAATCATACTGCCACTCTTCATCGGGGCCAAAAGCAAAGCCGGGTGAGGCCATGCGTTTGCCGTACAGAGCAATCAGCTCCTTGGCAATATCCTTCACCGCCGCCCGTACCCGGGTCTTGGCCTTCTGCCATTCCTGGCCGCCCAAACGATGCAGCTTAACGGTAACGTCATCCTTGGTGCCGATGTATTTGCTTACCAAGTCAAGCTGGGTCACCGGCACGTAAAGGGTGTCTCCTTTGGCGTATTCCAGCTTGATATAATCCTTCACGACCCCCTGTATATCCACCTGGTGCACTCCCCGGTAGATACCGATGCCGTGGGCGCTGTGAACCACGTAGTCCCCCACCTGCAGCTCCGACAAGCTGTGAATCTCCAGGCCCTTATCCTTCTTGTACCGGCGGCGCCGGGCGGTACGCACCACCCGGCCATGGGTGATGACCGCCAAGCCCGCTTCCGGCAGCTCGATGCCGGCGGACAAGCCACCGGCGGTGACCAGCACCTGCCCCTTGATAGGTGCTTCGGGTGAACGGGCATAGATGGCCGGCAAGCCGGCCTTCTGCAGATCCTCCGCCAAGACGGCGGCGGCTTTCTCCTCGCTGCCGGCCAACACCACACAAGCCATTCGGCGGCTGAGAAGATCCTGCAGATCCTCCGTCAGCAGCTCCACCCGTCCCGACCATACCGGCAGCTGCCGGGCATTGACGGTGTACAGCGCCCGGGGGCGGATATCCCCCGTTGCACGGGCAAACGCATCCATAAGCACCGTTCCCCGTTGTTCCAGAAGGGCGGTAACCTGCTCCACGGAGGGAGCAAAATCAGTCAACCCACGGCACAACAAGCCCTCGGTCAGCAGGGCCTCTACATCCTGCCCCAGCTGCCACAGGTAGGTGCGCATCCGTTCCCGTACCTTAGCAGGCTCGCTGACCAGCACCAAAGCGTCCCGCATGTAGGAGAACAGATTGGCCGGCTCATAGATAAGAGGAATATATTTATCCACCGAAGAAGGACGCAAACCGCCTCGCAGGCGATCCGCATCTGCCAGCAGGTGCTGACGGACCGTCTCCGCCAGTTTGCCCCGTTGGGTGGCGGCGAGGGAGGCTATCTTAGCCGCCAAAGCGGCCGGATCGTCGTACATGATCTCGGAGGCCGGCGGTACCGCCACCGCCTCCACCGACTCGGTGCGTCGCTGGGTCAGCAGGTCAAAGTAGCTGATGGTATCCACCGTATCGCCCCACAGCTCCATGCGAATGGGGGCCGGACTATCCGCAGGGTACACGTCCACGATGCCGCCTCGCACCGCAAACTGACCGGGACCTTCCAGCTGCTGGCAGCGCTCGTATCCAGCCGCCGCCAAGGCGGTGGGAAGATCATCAACCGGCAGACGGACGCCGGCAGTGAATTCCAGCGTGCGTTCCAGCAGGGTATCCGGTGGAATGGTGTACTGGGCGGCCGCATCCATGCAGGCCACCACGCAATCATAGTTCCCCTCCGCCATAGCGGCGAGGGTGCCCAGACGCATCTGCTCATATTCCCGGGAAGCGGATTCCGTCTGCCGCAGGTACAGCTCCCGGGAGGGCAACGGCAGGGTACGCAGACCAAAGGCAGCCAGGTCCTCGGTCATCCGGGCGGCCTCTGCTTCATCCGCCACCAGCACCACCACCCGGCGCCCCAAGGTATGCCGCAGGCCGGCCGCTACCAGCGCCTTGTGGATATGCGCCAGGCCCACCACCGATACAGGGGTGCGTCCTTGCCGGATATCCTCGCATAAACTCTTATAGGCCGGCAAAGCTGCCAGCCCCCTGTCCCATATGCTCATACGGTCTCCTTTACGGTTAGTGAGAATACTTGTTCATCGCCTCGTCGATCCGCCCGGCAATCACCAGCCGGGCCGCGGCGGCGGCCTTCTCAAAGGCCTCCTCCATGAGGGGCTGCTCCTCTTTCTTGTACTTGGAAAGCACCCAGTCCGCCAGATCGTAAGCCGGATGGGGCTTGGCACCCACCCCGATGCGGATACGGGGAAACTGGTCGGTGCCTATGTGGCAGATGATGCTGCGCAAGCCCTTTTGACCGCCATCGCTGCCCTTCTTACGTACCCGGACACCACCCACGTCCAAAGAAATATCATCCGACAACACCAGCACCTGCTCCGGCGTCAGCTTGTAGAAAGCCATAGCCGCCTGCACCGCTTCGCCGGAGTTGTTCATAAAGGTCTGGGGGTATAAGAGCAACACCCGTTTACCCTCTACCGTACCGGTGCCGGTCAAGGCTTTAAACTGTTTTTTATCCAAGGTGATACCAGTATCCTTGGCCAACACCGCCAAAGCCGTACAGCCGGCATTGTGCCGGGTTCCCTCGTAGGCCATGCCGGGATTCCCCAGCCCTACCACCAGATAGTCAATGGCACTTTTGCTGCGACCAAACAACATGATCCTTCACTCCGTTTATATTCTTGTCTCCTATCATACCACACATCCGTCATCCGCCGCAAGGGGTTAACAGCAAAAAAGCCGACCTTTCCGGTCGGCTTTTTTGGCGTATGACAGCGTTTTATTTGTTTTTAATGATGTCGAAGCCCAGCATACCGTATTCGTAAGACACATGTACGGTAAAGTTCTCGGCACTCACATTCACCGTCACCCGTTCATCCGAACCGATGGTACCCTCGGTGCCATCGTCCAAATATCCCGGGCGGCCCGATAACGCTTTGACCACGCTGGCGTAAGCTTGGTCATAGGTCTTCTTGGCCACCTCCGGCTCTACGTAGTCGGTGACATACTGGGCGTGGATAAGGCCGGTATCATCAAAGACGTACATGGACCGGAACGTCACGCCAAACAAGGTCTCCGCATCGTACTCCACCAACGGATGTCCGTCCTCATCTATGACATCGAGAGCAGGCTGACCGACCAGCTGTATCAGCGCATCCTTGGTCATGCCGATGTACACGCCCTCGCGCAAGCCGGCTACCGGAGGGCCTTGTACCGCCGAGACAGGCTCCTCTCCGCCGCATCCTCCCAACAGCGTAACCAGTAAACAGACAATGAACAGGTACCAAACACATTTTTTGCGCATGATAACAACGCTCCTTCTTGTGATGTGTCATCATCATAACACACTCCGCCGCTATAGTCAATATGGCCAATAAACCGCCGTCCCCGTGCTTAAAAATTAAAAAAACTGGAGAAAATCGCCAAAAAGCGAATATTTGCCACTTTTTTTCAAAAAACTGTAGCCAAAACCCTTTTTATCTGTTATAATAACGAGTGGCTTTCAGCCCGATCGACGGACAAGCACCGGGACTGGAAGAAATTACGCAACTATTGGAGGTAAAAACATGAGTCACAAGTATGTCTACCTGTTCAGCGAAGGCGACGCATCCATGCGCGAACTGCTGGGCGGCAAGGGCGCCAACCTGGCCGAGATGACCAAGATCGGTCTGCCCGTTCCCCAGGGTTTCACCGTCACCACCGAGGCCTGCACCCAGTATTATGAGGATGGCCGCAAGATCAACGACGCCATCCAGGCCGAGATCATGGAGTACATCGACAAGATGGAGGGTATCACCGGCAAGAAGTTCGGCGATACCGAGAATCCCCTGCTGGTGTCCGTGCGCTCCGGCGCCCGTGCTTCCATGCCCGGTATGATGGATACCATCCTGAACCTGGGTCTTAATGAGGAAGTGGTTGCTGTCATGGCCGCCAAGTCCGGCAACCCCCGTTGGGCTTGGGACTGCTATCGCCGCTTTATCCAGATGTACTCCGACGTGGTTATGGAAGTCGGCAAGAAGTACTTCGAGGAGCTCATCGACAAGATGAAGGAGAAGAAGGGCGTCAAGCAGGACGTGGAGCTGACGGCTGAGGATCTGGAAGAGCTGGCCGGCCAGTTCAAGGCAGAGTACAAGAGCAAGATTGGTAAGGATTTCCCCTCCGATCCCAAAGAGCAGCTCATGGGCGCCGTCGAGGCCGTGTTCCGTTCCTGGGACAACCCCCGTGCCAACGTGTATCGTCGTGACAACGACATCCCCTACTCTTGGGGTACCGCCGTTAACGTGCAGATGATGGCCTTTGGTAACATGGGCGACAACTGCGGTACCGGCGTGGCGTTCACCCGTGACCCTGCCACCGGCGAGCCCGGCCTGATGGGTGAGTTCCTCACCAACGCTCAGGGCGAAGACGTGGTGGCCGGCGTGCGTACTCCCATGCCCATCGCCGAGATGGCCGAGAAGTTCCCCGGCGCTTTCGCCGAGTTCAAGAAGGTCTGTGCCATCCTGGAGGACCACTACCGTGACATGCAGGATATGGAGTTCACCGTCGAGGACGGCAAGCTGTATATGCTGCAGACCCGTAACGGCAAGCGTACCGCCAAGGCCGCGCTGAAGATCGCCTGCGACCTGGTGGACGAAGGCATGATCGACAAGAAGCAGGCTGTGGCCATGATCGATCCCCGTAACCTGGACACCCTGCTGCATCCCCAGTTCGACCAGAAGGCTCTGAAGGCCGCTACCCCTGCCGGTAAGGGTCTGGGTGCTTCTCCCGGCGCTGCCTGCGGTAAGGTCGTCTTCACCGCCGAGGATGCCGAGGTTTGGAATGCCCGTGGCGAGAAGGTCATCCTGGTTCGTCTGGAGACCTCTCCCGAGGACATCACCGGTATGAAGGCTTCTCAGGGTATCCTGACCGTCCGTGGCGGTATGACCTCTCACGCCGCCGTTGTGGCCCGTGGTATGGGTACCTGCTGCGTTTCCGGCTGCGGCGAGATCATCATGGACGAGGCTAACAAGAAGTTCACGCTGGCCGGCAAGACCTACAACGAGGGCGATTTCATCTCCATCGACGGTTCTACCGGTAACATCTACGACGGCATCATCCCCACGGTGGATGCCGAGATCGCCGGCGAGTTCGGCCGCATCATGGCTTGGGCTGACGAGTTCCGCAGCCTGAAGGTTC
>SVPB01000080.1 GCA_015066065.1 Oscillospiraceae bacterium
CGTTGCCGGCCCACCATCGTGGGGCACTTCGACGTGATCACCAAGTTCAGTCTTTTGGACGAGGAGGATCCGGCCTATCAGGCGGTGGCCACCGAAGCGTTGGAGCAGGTGGTGGAGGTCACCCCCTTGGTGGAGATCAACACCGGCGCCATTTCCCGGGGCTGGCGTAAGACGCCGTACCCGGCGGATTTCCTGCTGCGCCGGCTGCATGAGCTGGGCGGTCAGGTCACCTTGGGAGGCGACTCTCACGCCGTCGACACCATCGATTGCTGTTTTGATCAGGCGGCGGCGTTGGCCAAGGCCGCCGGCTTTGAGCAGCTGACGACCTTGTAAGAGACAGATAAAAAGCGGTTCCCTTCCTGCGAAGGGAACCGCTTTTTTTATGTGTTTTCTCGCTCTTTGGCGATCTGGTGCAGGGTGGCGGCGTACCGGGCCGTCCGGGGGGAGGAGGGCATCTGCTCCACCGCCTGTGCCAGCTGACGGATCGCCTCCGGGGTCAGGGTGACCTTGTCGTGATAGGCGTAGGCGGCGTTCCACTTGGGAGGCACCACGCTGCCGATGGCGGCAAAGATATCCAGCCCCACCGGGGTGCGTGGGCCTAAGATGGCCCGGGTCAGCGCCTGCCGGAAGGCCTCGTCATAGGTGAACTCCCGGCCACTCCATAGGGTATCTCCCATGAGCATCACCGCCGAGGGCAGTACCCGGTTGATGTAGTCGTAATCATGCCGATCCTTGCCCGGCTCGGCGTTGGGGCCGTACGTCCATACGCACAGTTCGCCGCCCCGTACCTGCGACCGGTGCTCCTCGGCACAGCCGGGACGGGTATCCCATCGCCAATCCCGGATGGTGTCAGCGGACAGCTCCACTTCCTCCTCAATATAGGCTTCCAGGTAGTGGGAGTTGATCATCTCAAATCCCATGGCCGCCTGCGCCGCAAAGGAACAGCCCTCCACCGGGCCCCGGCCTTGGCCGGCTACGCGCCAGAAGTGCAGGAGGATATCCCGGGGCAGGGGGCAGGGACGGGCGCAATCGATCTGGTCACTCCACATCACCATCTGCCGCCCTAAGGAGGTGACGGTCTGGTACACACGCTGCATGACGTAGTAGTACAGCTCCTGCCGGTCACGAAGCCCCTCCTGTGCCATCCGCTGACGGCACCGGGGACACGTCTCCCAGTGGCAAAGGTAGCGGCCATCGGCCACGTCCTCCATGTGCAGCTCGTCGCCGCCCACGTGAAAATACCGGCCGCCGGGGAACCAGTCATCCATCTCCCGGATGATAGCGTCGTACAGCCGGAAGGTCTCCTCCGTGCCGACGCAGGTGACCCAGCCGGTGTTGGCCTCCTCCACCGGGCAGGAAAGCGCCGGCAGCACCTTGGTCATCCGGTGGGAGTGGCCGGGCAGGTCAAACTCCGGGATCAGCTCCAGCCCCAGCACATCCGCCTGTGCCACGATGGCGTCCACGTCCTGCCGGGTATAGTGCTCCTTGAGCAGCAGGTCCTCGGGCAGGCAGGACAGCGCCACCGCACAGCCAATGGAGTCAAACAGATGCAGGTGCAGCACGTTCATCCGTGCCCGTGCCAGCAGTACCATGTCCTCCAACAGCTCCTCCAGAGGCTGGATACCCCGGGCCACGTCCAGCATGGTACCCCGATGGGTGGCCACCGGCGCATCCTCCACGGTGCACCGGGGGCAGGTATAGCCGCCGTCGGTCACCGACAACAGCCCGGACAGGGTAGCCAGACCGTGGCAGAGGCCTTGGTAATCGGCATAAGCCACCGTGACGGTGTCCGCCACCGTCAGCCGGTAGCCTTCCGCCGGCAGGGGGGCACGCACCGCCCGGATCTGCCCGTTTTCGCCGGGGGTCACCGTGGCGTCCAGCAGGAGAGAGGCGCACCGGGCGGCCTTTTCCGCCCATTCTGCGGCGGTCAACGTAAGGGCAAAGGGCAGGGATAAGCTGCCCTGACCAGGGGTCATGTGTTGCACTTCAGGGATCATGGAAAACCCTCCTTTTACAGTCCATTATGGGGTGGAGTCCGGTCTGTGTCAATGGACAAAACGGAAATTTTGTCATATACAGCATCCTACCCTTACAGCTTCACCGGGCGACCGGTAGCGATGCTCTCGTAGCAGGCGTTCATCACCCGCACCGTTTCCCGGTGCCACCGCAGGTTGATGAGGGGCGTCTTACCGCCCCGGATGTTGTCCACAAATTCGTCGATGAGCCCCACCCACTCGTCAAAGTAGGTGTACTGCACGGTGTACCGGTCGTTGGGCAGACCGCTGTGATACACGTTGGGGCCAAAGCAGTCCGCCATCACCGTGCCCTTGTCGCCGTGGAGGGTGATGTTGACCTCCATACGCTTGGGGAATACCTCCCATCCGGGGCCGGGTACCGGCAGACGGTTTTCCATCTTGGACCAGGAGGGGTCAAGGGAGAACACGGTGCCGTCCTTCATCCGGCCGATGACCGACAGCATATCCTCCTCCTCCAGATCCGGGCGGATGTTGGGGGCCACCTGGGCGTACACCTGATCAAACTCGCTCCCGGTCATGTGACGGATCATGTCAAAGATATGGGGATGGTCGCACAAGGCACCGCCCCGGAACCGGGGATCCCCCTCCTTGAGGGGCACCCGTTTGCCGTAGCTCTTCTCCGGCACCCCCTGCCAGGGGAAGGCCCACACGGGGGAGAGGGTGATGTTGGTGGCGTTGAAGGCGTTGATCTTGCCGATCCTGCCGTCCGCCACCAGCTGCTTCATCCGGGCGATGACCGGGTTATAGTGCATCTCCAGCTCGATCTGGCACACCAGCCCGGCGTCCTCCATGAGCCGTATCATCTCGTCGTACTCGTCCATGTCAAAGGTGGGCACCTTCATGCTCAGCACGTGGATGCCCCGGGCGGCACACAGCCGCATCTGGCGGATGTGCTCGCTGTTTTCGCTGGCCAGCACCACCGCCTCGATCTCCGGGTGGGCATCCAGCATGGCCTCATCGCTGTCGTAGCAGGGGATCCCCTCCACGCTGTTCCGAAAGATCTCCTTGACCGTCTCGTTGGCGGTGGACACCGCCACCCAATCCAGCTTGGGGTTCTCCTTGAGCACCTGATAATACTTCCGGGTATGCCCGTGGGTCATGCTCATCATGGCTATCTTCAATGGTTTCATGTTACAGCACCTCTCTTTCGCCGCTTTGCACCGAGCGCCGGGCAAGGTCGACCAGCGCCGTGAGCTGTTTATCCTCCGCCACCCGGGCGTCAAAGTCCTCGTCCCGTGCCAGCGAGAAGGCGGCACGTACCACGGCGATGTCCTCCGCCGGCAGACCGAACAGCTCAAAGTCCACGTCGGTGTAGGTGTCGTTCTCCTGCCCAAAGACGTAGATGGAATCCTGCTGTAGCTGGGCATCCACCACCACGTCGCAGGCAATGCCGTGGGCGGCGATGATCTCGTGCTTATCCTTGGGGGTCTCTCCCTCGGCCAAGGTGGCGGCCAGCTCTAAGGTGCATACCACCCCGTCCTCGGCGGTGGCCATGACGTTGAGCACCCCGGGAGCGTCCACGGCCATAATGGCTGTGATCTCCCGTCCCAGAATGAACCGGCACAGATCCAGCTCCCGGTACAGCGCCCGGTACAGATCGGTGCCCCGGGGCAGGATACGTGCCACACGCATGACGCTCACACCGCTGAGGGTGCCGCCTTGGGTCAGGTTGCGCAGCTCCACAAACCGGCGCTGCCAGCGATGGGATAAGAGGGGCAGGGTACGCCCCTTCACCGTGGCGGTATCCCGGTCAATGAGGGTGATCGGGGTGTCCACGGCGTATTTTTCCAGTAAAAAGTCAAGATTTTTCTGCACAGTTAAGCCTCCTCTAATATTTTTTCGATCTCGTTACGGGTGGGGATGGCGTCCAGCACGTACCGGCGGCTGACGCTGATGGAAGCGCCGGTCACCGCCCAGCGACAGGCCTCCGTCAGGGGCATCCCCTCTGCCAGGCACACCGCCAGGATACCGTTGAAGGTATCCCCGGCCCCGGTGGTATCCACCGCCGTCACCGGCAGGGCCGGCACCCGATGGGCACCGTCAATCAGACAGCCCTCGCCCCCCAGGGTCACCACCGTGTGGGGGAAGACCATGCCGGTAAGCCCCTTGGCCTCCTGCTCGTTGGGGGTGACCGTATCAACCCCTGCCGCCACCGCCGGCGATACCGGTCGGTAGGGCGCCGGGTTGAGGATGACCCGTACCCCATGCTTCTGGGCCAGCGCTACCGCCCGGGCGTTGACCGCCGGCGGCACCTCGTGCTGTAGCAGCAGGATATCCGCCCCGGCAATGGCCGGCTCAAACCCGTCCACGTCTGCCGGGGTCAGCTCGGCACTCTTATACTCGGTGACCCGGTTTTCCCCGTGCTTGTCGGTAAGAATGTAGGCAAAGGGGGTACGTCCACCGGGCTTGACCGCCAGGGTGGCCTCCACCCCACAGGCGGCTAAGGTGCGCCGGCACATCTCCCCGGCGTCATCGTCCCCTACCGCCGCCAGAAACCGAACGGCGGCGCCCATACGGGAGGCGGCAATGGCCTGGTTACTGCCCTTGCCGCCCATCTCCTCATGGACGGAGGTGGCCACCACCGTTTCTCCTTTTTCGTGAAAATGATCGGCCGTCATGCATACCGAATGGCCGCAGATGCCGACAACGGCTATGTTAACCATATACGCCCTCCTTACAGATGTTTGATCCGGGGCAGGTACCGGTCAACCAGCGCCCGGTTGTGGTCGGCGCCGCCCGGCACGTTGCCGCTGCGGTACACCGGCACCGCCGCCCCTTGCTCCGCCGCCAGTCGGGCGCCCTCCAGCAGAACGCTCTGCAGGATAAAAGAGCCGGTGGCGGTGGACACGCTGCCCATGGGGGTGTCCACCCCGGGCAGGTCGATGACCGCATCCCCGTGGGGCACCCGGTTGTCGATGAGCAGATCCACGCACTCGTGGAGCATGGGGGCGTCCCCCTTGTCCTGCCAATAGTCGGTGGAAGCGATCCCCACCGTGGGGATGCCCTGCGCTCTTGCCGCCTGGGCCAGCTCCACCGGTACGGCGTTTTTGCCGGAGGTGGAGATGACGATGAGCAGATCCCGGGGGGTCACCCCGTACCGCCGGAGGATGTGAGGGGCGATGCCGGACATCTTCTCCATAGCACTGCTCTTGGCGGCGCCGTTGTGGAGCATGAGATCGGTGTCCAGCATGGCGCTGACGTTGGCCAGCCCCCCGGCACGGTAGAAGCAATCCAGCCCCAGCAGATGGGAGTGTCCGCACCCAAAGATATAGATAAGCCCGTCCTCCTTGAGCACGTTCGCCACCAGCCGGGCGGCGGCCTCCATGGGCTGTCGTTGGGTGTCCCTTACCTCGGTGAGCAGGGCGATCACCTTGTCATAATATAGGTTCATCATTTGTTAAGCACCCTCTTATAGTTGCGCCCGATGGCGTCCCACAGCTCCAGCGGATCCTTGGCCGCCACGCTGGTGCCGTAGCCGCCCCGGTAGGTCCAGGTAGCCAGACGGTCCACCCCCAGCTCCTCGTACATATCCACGACCTTATCGATCTGGGCAAAGTCGTCCGGGCGCTTGTTGTAGCCCATGAGCCATCTCTCGGATTGCTTGCCATACTTCTTGGCCATGGCGACGGTGCGCTCGGTGATCTCCCGGAAGAAGCTCTCCGGCAGGGACCAGTTGATGATGGTGGTGGAGAACACGTCAAAGTAAGGGCAGGCCGCCACCATCTCCCAGTTGTCGTAGCCACGCAGCTCGGTGACGTAG
>SVPB01000013.1 GCA_015066065.1 Oscillospiraceae bacterium
CTGCGTGAGGCGCTGGAGCGCCTGCAGCTCAACGACGCCTCCCTCACCTTCGAGCCGGAGACCTCGGTGGCGCTGGGCTTCGGCTTCCGCTGTGGATTCCTGGGGCTATTGCACATGGAGATCATCCAGGAACGGCTGGAACGGGAATATAACCTTGACCTCATCACCACCGCCCCCAGCGTTATCTACCGCATCACCCTCACCAGCGGCGAGGTCATCATGGTGGACAACCCCACCAACTACCCCGATCCCACCGACATCGCCTTGGCGGAGGAGCCTATTGCGGAGGCCCATATCTATGCGCCCAACGAGTATGTGGGCAGCATCATGGAGCTGTGTCAGGAGCGCCGGGGTGTGTTCAAGGATATGAAGTACCTTGACCCCACCCGGGTGGATATTCATTATGAGCTGCCCCTCAACGAGATCATCTACGACTTCTTCGATGCCCTCAAGAGCCGCACCAAGGGGTACGCCAGCTTCGATTATGAGCTGAAGGACTACGTCAAGAGCGATCTGGTCAAGCTGGATATCCTGCTCAACGGGGATATGGTGGATGCCCTGTCCTTTATTCTGTTTGCCGGCAACGCCTACAGCCGGGCACGCAAGATGTGCGAGCGTCTGCGTGATCACATCCCCCGTCAGCTGTTTGAGGTGCCGGTGCAGGCGGCCATCGGCGGCAAGGTCATCGCCCGGGAGACGGTGCGTGCCATGCGCAAGGACGTGCTGGCCAAGTGCTACGGCGGCGACATCACCCGTAAGAAGAAGCTGCTGGAAAAGCAGAAGGAAGGCAAGAAGCGCATGCGCCAGCTGGGTAGCGTGGAGGTACCGCAGGAGGCCTTCATGGCGGTGCTCAAGCTGGAGGACGAGTAAGAGAGAAAGCCACCGGTTGCACCGGTGGCTTTCTCTCTTAACTTTTATCTCTCATTACTTATCCCTCATCACTTATCCCTCATCACTCATCACTCATCACTTATCTCTCATCACTTATCCCTCATCTCTCATCTCTCATCACTTATCACTCATCACTTATCACTCATCTCTCATCTCTCATCTCTCATCACTCATCTCTCATCACTTAACTCTAAACCCTAAACCCTAAACTCTTTCTCTCCATCCCCCTGCCTTCCTATCACAGATTGTTAAATTTTTAACGAACGCCCATAGGAACGGTCTTTTTTTCTTAAAATAAGAGAGGGGGTACCACTCCTGCGCTCCCACCGCAAACAGCCGTGTCCCATAAGGGGTCGTTCCCTTCGTTCTCCTTCGCATTCCTTGTAAAAAACTCCCGGTATAATGCGACAGCATTATACCGGGAGTTTACTTTATTACAGATCGATGCGGCCGTACAGGGTGGCGTTGAGCTCCTTTTCCGACTCGGTGCGGGTGGGCGGAGTCACGTCGTCGGCGGTGGGGAGGGGATTGGAACGGGAAATGAACTCCCGCACCGGACGCTCGGGGGCGACCACCTCATAATCCCGGTCACGACGGGGGCCACGCTCACGGCGATCACCGCCACGGCCACCACGGTTGCCGCCACGGCCACGGTTACCGCCACGGCCACGGCCCTGCTCGGGGTTGTTCTTATGGGGGTTGTCGTCCGACGGCCCGATGATCACGTGCCGGGCGGCATCGCTGCCCACGCTCCAGGAGGTAACCCCCTCCATATCCTGCACCGCCGTATGGATGATGCGGCGCTCATACGGGTTCATGGGTTCCAGGGAATGACGGCGGCCGGTACGGGCGGTCTGAGCGCCCAGACGGCGAGCCAGCGCCACCAGGGATTGTTCCCGCTTCTCCCGGTAGTTGCCGATATCCAGGGTCACCCGGTAATAGGCGTTATCCGCCCGGTTGGCCACCAGACCGGTCAGGTACTGCAGGGCATCGAGGGTATCCCCCCGGCGGCCGATGATAAAGCCCAGATGCTCTCCATCCAGGGACAACACACAGCCGTTGTCCTGCTCGGTCACGGTCACGGTAAACTCCTCGGCGCCCATGCCCTCCAGCACGGCGGTCAGGTACGCCTTGGCCATCTCGGCGGCAGACGCCTTGCGTGTGCCCTTGACCCGGGCGGCACCGCCGCCAAACAGGCCCAGCACCTTCTTGCCCGGCTCCTGCAGCACCTCATAGGACACCATGTCCTCCGCTACGCCCAGTTCCTGAGCGATCAAAGCCTTGGCTTCCTCTACGGAAGCGGCTTCCTTAATGATCTCATTCATTGTTGTCTTCTTCCTTTCCGTCTTCCGCAGGCTCCTCGGTCTTCTTGACCGGCTTTTTGCCCTGCTTCTGCGCCTTTTTCTCGTTTTCTTCCATCTGCCAGGCACGCTGTTCCTCCAGACGGGCCTGCTTGAGCCGTTCCCGGTCCTCTGCCTTGCGGCGGCGGCGCTCCTGATACTCCAGCTCCGCCTGGGCACGGATCTTGACGGGATCGTACATCTTATTGAGGATGATGGTCTGCAACAAGGCTAACAGGTTGGAGAAGATCCAGTACACCGCCACACCGGCCGGCACGATGAAGGAGAAGATGAGGGACATGAGAGGCATGCCGTACATCATCCACTTGGTACAGCCGGGCTGCTGCTGGGTCTCGGGCATGGTCAGCTTCTGGTGCCGCATGGACTGGATGCTGGTGAGCATCGCCGACGCACCGGAGAGGATGGCGATGATCCACAGCCAGTTGGGGGTGATACCGTCCTTGTTGGGGATCTCCAGCAGGGACACGCCCAAGATGCTGAAATCACTCTGGGTCTCCTTCATGCTGGCCACCATACCCTTGGCGACCTCGGGGGTCTTGCCGGTGGCCACCAGCTTATCGGTGATGGCCGTCTCGTAATTGTCCACGTAGTTGAGGAGGTTCAGCTCCCGGTAGTAGGAGCCTTCGGTGTACTCACCGGCGATCTCCTGCTTTTTCTTTTCCAGCGCCTCACCGGTCAGCTCCAGATCCTCCACACGCTCCTGCTGGACCACCTCGATGCAGGCGTTGATGTCCGCCGCCTCCATGCTTTCCACGTAGGTCAGGGGCATATAGATGACCGCAATGATGCTAAAAAGCACCAGCATCTGCAGGATCTGGGGGAGACAACCAGCGGTCATCTTAACCCCTTCCTTCTCGTACAGGGCCTGCTGCTTCTCCATGAGCTTCTGCCGATCGGAGCCGTACTTCTTCTGGATACGCTCCAGCCGGGGGGCGAGACGAGCCTTGGCGGCGGCGTTCTTCTGGTTGGAGATGTTCACCGGGAACAGCAACAGCTTCACTAAGAAGGTGAACACAAAGATCGCCAGCAGGTAGTTGGGCAGATACTGACAGATAAACTTCAGCAGATAGCCCAAGGGGGTGGCAAACAAACTAAAGATACCCATAGGGTGTCACTCCTTCTTTTATTGACGACGTTTCCACGGCCACGGGAAGGTGGAGGGAACGGGGTCGTACCCGCCGTGGCAGAGGGGGTTGCAGCGCAAAAGGCGCCACAAGGCGAGACCGGTGCCTAAAAACACGCCAAAGCGGTCGATGGCTTCGATGGCGTATGCCGAACAGGTGGGCGTAAAGCGGCAGACCGGCGAGGTTCTCGCAGAGGATATGTGCTTCTGATACAGCCGGATGAGGCCGATCAGCCAGCATTTGGGGAGCCACTTACTCATGATGGAGCACTCCCAGGGCACCCAACTGACGCTCCATGATCGGGAGCAGCTGGGTGCTTTTGATGGTCAGCAGACGGGGACGGGCGACAAACACGATGTCATATCCCCCCACCGACGGATAAAGGGCGGCAAATGCCGCCCGGATGACCCGGCGGCAACGGGAACGCTGTACGGCCTTGCCGCATTTTTTCCCGGTGGTGATGCCCACCCGGGGAACGCCGTACTTATTCTTGCGCACGTAGGTGACCAAGGCCGGGTGGACCTGACTTTTCCCCCGGTAGTAAAGGGTACGGAAATCCTTGTTTTCCCGCAAGGTCGTCCAGGTCGCCATGCCGGTCACCTCCTTTCGGTGTCTCTCTCCTACGAAAAGAGGCCACACAATGGTGGCCTCTTTTAGTAGCTCAGACGGGCTCTGCCTTTGGCTCTTCTGCGTGCCAGGACCTTGCGGCCGTTGGCGGTGGCCATTCTCTTACGGAAACCGTGTTCCATCTTACGATGACGCTTTTTGGGCTGATAAGTACGAAGCATGGATGCTCCTCCTTTCACTATGGGGTGGTCTGGCTGTGGGGACAGCCTTAGCAGTTAAACATTATATACCACCACCCGGGCAAATGTCAAGCCTCTTTTCTTTACGGGCGGTTTTTTTATTTTTGTCAAGGCTTTTTTGGTTTTTGGGATAACAAGGGGACAAATATGCGTATTTTAAGCGGAAAATGCCCTATTTGCCCCGATACCGCCGGGGATAGTCCGGACAGCCGTAAAAAAAGTTTGCCAAAAAACATAAAAAATATTGAAAATCCGGACGGTTCGTGGTATAATTAGAGTTAGAAATTTATGCGGTTTTTTAAATAAAATTTGCCGGTTACAGGAGATAACGGATATGGAAATGATCAGCGATATCTGGGACGGCGTCTGCGCCGTTATGAAGCGCAACGGGATGAGCCAGACCGCCTTTGAGGTGTGGATTCGCCCCATTGAGCCTCTGAAGATCGAGGACGGAGAGATGGTGCTGGTGGTCAACACGGATTTCCAGCGCAAGACGCTTATGGATATGTATGCGGATAAGCTGCAGGAGGCGTTCCGGGAGGTGTTGGGCTTTCCGCTGGGCCTGCGCATCGAGACCAAAGCGGCGGTACCCACCCCGGTAGAGGTACCGGCCACCCCGGTGCAGGGCAACGGCTACCCCCAGTTTGCAGAGGGAGAGGACTACAGCTTTGAGAACTTTGTGGTGGGTCCTTCCAACAAGTTTGCCCATGCGGCGTGTCTGTCGGTGGCCAGCAAGCCCGGCGGTATGTATAATCCGCTGTTCATCCACGGCGGCTCCGGCTTGGGCAAGACCCACCTGCTGTGCGCCATCTGCAAGGAGATCAAGAAGAACAACCCCACCGCCCGGATCCTGTACATCAAGGGCGATACCATGACCAACGAGCTGGTGGAGGCCATCCAGACCGGCTCCACGGTGGAGTTTCACGCCAAGTACCGGCAGGTGGACGTGCTGATGGTGGACGATATCCAGTTCCTCAGCGGTAAGACCTCCACCCAGATCGAGTTTTTCCACACCTTTGAGGCGCTGCACTCGGCTGGCAAGCAGATCGTGCTGACCAGCGACCGGCCGCCCAAGGAGATCGCCACCCTGGAGGAGCGCCTGCGCTCCCGGTTTGAGATGGGTCTGCTGGCGGATATCCAGGCGCCGGATCTGGAGACCCGTATCGCCATTGTTCTGCGCAAGGCCAAGGCGCTGGATCTGCCCCTGAGCAACGAGGTAGCGGACTACATAGCCAACCAGATCAAGAGCAACGTCCGCCAGCTGGAGGGCGTGGTCAAGCGGATGCGTGCCCAGTCCCTGCTGGGAGGGGAAGCGCCCACCCTGGTCGCGGCGCAGAACGCCATCCGGGACATCCGCAACGATAACCAGCCGGTGCCGCTGACGGTGGAGCGCATTATCTCGGAGGTCGCCCGTACCATGAGCGTACGGCCGGAGGATATCCGATCGGGCAAGCGCTCAGCGCCCATCTCCCGGGCACGGCAGGTGGCGGCCTATGCGGTGCGCCACATCACCTCCCTGCCCATGGAGAACATCGGAGACGAGTTTGGCGGCCGGGATCACTCCTCCATCGTGTACGCCATCCAGACGGTGGAGAAAAAGATGGAGCAAGACCCCAACTTCCGCCATCTGGTCAACGATATTATCAAGAATATCAGCGACAGCTAATATATACCTTATTATAATAAGCTATTTTTCTCCTTTCTGTTTTCCCCGTACTTTCCACATTCCACCAACCCTTTTCCACCGGCTTGTGGAAGGGGCTGACCAGTTTCCACTTTTCCCGATTTTATTCACAAAAAAATACGTTCCCAGGTTTAAAATTTTTCCTGCAACCACGGGGCGCATCCGGCTTTTCCACCGTTTCCACCGCCCCTACTACTACTACTAAAATAATGATATATTGTTTATATAATATCATTGGTAAACGAGGTGTCTGTTATGAACATTCTGTGTAACAAACAAGAGCTGATCGAAGCGGTCGGTAACGTCCAACGGGCGGTAGCCGCCAAGGCAGCCCTGCCGGCGCTGGAGGGTATTCTGCTCAAGGCGCAGGGCTCTACCCTGTTTCTGGCAGGCTTTGACATGGAACTGGGGATGACCACCACCATCCCGGCGAACGTACGGGAACCGGGCGATATCGTGCTGTCCGCCCGGATGTTTGGCGATATTGTGCGCAAGATGCCGGGGGATACGGTGGCGATCCTGACGGATGACAAGTATAACACCGTCATCCGCAACGACGTGACCGAGTTTTCCATCACCGGCATGACGGCGGCGGATTACCCGGAGATCCCCCGTATCGAGGACGGGGTCTCCCTGACCCTGCCCCAGCAGACGCTCAAAAGCATGGTGCGGCAGACCATCTTTGCGGTGGCCGCCCCCAACGACCCCCGTCCCATCTACACCGGTACCCGGTTTGAGGTGTCTCCGGAGCAGCTGCGGCTGGTCAGTGTGGACGGCTACCGTCTGGCCATGCGCTCCGAGCCGATCAGGAATGAGGAGACCATGGACTTTGTGGTGCCCGGCAAGACCCTGCAGGAGATCCTTAAGCTGTTAGGGGAGGAGGATAAGCCCTGCTCCCTCATCGTGGGACGGCGGCATATCATCTTTGAGATCGAGGGGTATGCGGTCATCTCCCGTCTGCTGGACGGCGAGTTTATGGCCTATGACAAGATCATTACCTCGGAGGTGACCTCCACCGTCACGGTGAACACACGCACCATGATGGAATCGGTGGACCGTGTATCGCTGGTCATCAACGACCGCCTGAAATCGCCGCTGGTATGCGACTTCACCGCCGAAACGGTGACCATCTCCTGCACCACCCCTCTGGGCAGTGCCAACGACACGGTGGGCTGTTCGCTGGAGGGTGACCCGGAGCAGATGGGCTTTAACAGCCGGTTTTTACTGGATGCGCTGCGCAACAGCGAGACCGACACGGTGCGCATTGAGCTCAACGGCCCTCTCAAGCCCATGAAGATCCTACCGGCCGAAGGGGATGCCTTCCTCTTCCTGGTACTGCCTGTGAGGTTGAAGAAATGACCCATTATACCGTACAAGACGAGTTTATCCGGCTGGATGATCTGCTCAAGCTCACCGGCTGTGTTCCCACCGGCGGTCAGGCCAAGCGGCTCATTCAGGGCGGTGAGGTATGGCTGGATGGGGAGGTCTGTCTCCTCCGGGGCAAGAAGCTTCGGGGAGGCGAAACGGTGACCATCCCCACCCTGCAGGAGGAGATAAAGGTTGATCGTCCGTAAGCTGACCTTTGAGGGGTTTCGCAACCTGCACCCCGGCACGTGGGAACCGGACGAGGGTGTTAATATTCTCTACGGGGACAACGCCCAGGGCAAGACCAATCTGCTGGAGGCCTGCTGGCTGTTTACCGGATCCCGGAGTTTCCGGGGCGCCCGGGACCGGGAGATGGTAGGCTTTACGGCAGACAAGGCCAGCCTGACTATGGATTTTTATGCCGCAGGCCGGGAACAGAGCGCCACCATCACCATCGACAACCGGCGCCAGGTAACCCTCAATGGGGTGCGCCTCCCTTCTGCTGCCCGGCTGGCCGGCACCTTCTGCGGCGTGGTGTTTTCCCCGGCCCATCTCTCCCTTATCAAGGAGGGACCGGAAGGACGCCGGCGGTTTATCGATGCGGCCTATTGCCAGCTGCGCCCCGGGTACGTGGGCACCTTGGCGGAATACCACAAGGTGCTGGCCCAGCGCAACGCCACCCTGCGGCAGGCGGCGGATGGCGGCTTTACCTCCCAGACGGAGGAGCTATTGTCCCTATGGGACACCACCTTAGCGGCGGCCGGTGCCCGGCTGACCGCCGCCCGGCAGCATTATATCGGGCGGTTGGAGCCGCTTGCCCGGGAGATCTACCACGGTCTGTCCGGCGGCCGGGAGTCGCTGTCCTTACAGCTGCAATCCCCGGCGGCACAGCCGGCATATAGCCCGGCTGACATGGCCCGGTGCTGGCTGACCGCCCTGCAAGGGGCACGCCTGGCCGACCGGGGCGCCGGGTTCACCACCGTCGGTCCCCACCGGGAGGATGTGGAGATTCTGTTGGACGGTACCCCGGCCCGGGTGTACGGCTCCCAGGGGCAACAGCGCTCGGCGGTGCTGGCGCTTAAGCTGGCGGAGGCGTCGCTGCTGCAGGAGGTCACCGGGGAACCCCCCGTGGCCTTTCTGGATGACGTGATGAGCGAGCTGGACGTTTCCCGGCAGGATTATATTCTCAACCACATCCACCGCTGGCAGGTGTTCATCACCTGCTGTGAGCCGTCCTCTGCCCTGCGCATGACCGGCGGCAAGGTGTTTGCGATCAAAGAGGGAAAACTAGGGTGACACGAATGACCCGAATCAGCCCCAAAGCGGCTGTTTTCGGCGCTTTTCGGCCTTTTTCCCTTGGCAGGCGTCAATTCGTGCGTATTTTAACGATGGGTGAACGGAATAACCGCCTTTTAATTTAATGATTAGGGATGGATCACCATGTATTTGCATTTGGGACAAGAGGTAGTGGTGCGCCAAAAGGACCTTATCGGGGTGTTTGACATGGACAACACCACCGTATCCGGCGCCACCCGTCAATATTTGACCAAGGCACAGCGGGCCGGCGAGGTCATCACCGTCAGCCCGGAGCTGCCTCGCAGCTTTGCGGTGTGTGCGCCGTCCCGGCGCCAGGGCCGCCGCCAGCAGGTGTATATCTGCCAGCTGGCCCCCCGTACGTTACAGAAACGATCTTCGAAGGAGGACTTAACATGAGCGAACTGGAAAAGGATCTGCCCACCGGCGAGGTCACCGCGGCAGACGGCTCCTATGATGAAAAAGACATACAGGTGCTGGAAGGACTGGAAGCGGTCCGCAAGCGCCCGGGTATGTATATCGGCTCCACCGGCCCCCGGGGTCTGCACCATCTGGTGTACGAGATCGTGGATAACTCCATTGATGAGGCCCTGGCCGGCTTCTGCACCCATATCGAGGTGGAGGTACAGCCGGGGGATATCATCTCGGTACGGGACAACGGCCGTGGTATCCCCGTGGGCCTCAATGAGAAGCTGGGGCTCCCCACCGTCACGGTGGTGCTCACCGTCCTGCACGCCGGCGGTAAGTTTGGCGGCGGCGGCTACAAGGTGGCCGGCGGTCTGCACGGTGTCGGCTCCTCGGTGGTCAACGCCCTCTCCCAGTGGCTGGAGGTGGAGATCAGCCGTGAGGGTCACGTGCATCGCCAGCGGTTTGAGCGCGGTCATACGGTGACCGACCTGCAGGTGGTGGGGGACACCACCGAGACCGGTACGCTGGTGCGGTTTAAGGCCGACCCGGAGATCTTTACCGAGACCACCGAGTACGACTTTGATACCCTGCAGAAGCGTCTGCGTGAGCAGGCCTTCCTCAACGCCGGGCTGAAGATCACCTTCACCGACAGCCGGGACCCCGAGAAGGTGAAGCAGGAGGAATATTGCTACGAGGGCGGTATCTCCTCCTTTGTGGAGTTTCTCAACAAGACCCGAGGCTACGTGCCGCTGCACGACAACGTGGTGCATCTGACCACCACCGACGGCGAGAGCGTGGCGGAGGTGGCCTTCCAGTATAACGACAGCTATAACGAGAACATCATCTCCTTTGCCAATAACATGAATACGGTGGACGGCGGTACCCACGAGATTGCTTTCAAGACCGCTATCACCCGTATTTTCAACGACTACGCCCGTCGGTATAAGATGCTCAGGGACAACGACAAGAACCTCTCCGGCGAGGACGTGCGTGAGGGTCTCATGGCGGTGGTCAGCGTCAAGCTGGAGGATGCGCAGTTTGAGTCCCAGACCAAGGCCAAGCTGGGCAACACCTCCATCGGCCGGCTGGTCAACACCCTGCTGACCGACAAGCTGACCGCCTATCTGGACGAGAATCCGGCGGTGGCCAAGGCGATTCTGGAAAAGTCCATCAACGCCGCCCGGGTCCGGGAAGCGGCACAGAAGGCCCGGGACAGCGCCCGGAACAGCAAGAAGCTCTCCTCCCTGCGTATGCCGGAGAAGCTGGCGGACTGCATCTGGACCGACCCGGAGCGCACCGAATTGTACATCGTGGAGGGTGACTCCGCCGGCGGCTCGGCCATTCAGGGCCGGGACCGCAACTACCAGGCCATTCTGTCTCTGTGGGGCAAGATGCTCAACGTGGAGAAGGCCCGGATCGATAAGGTGTACAACAACGACAAGCTCACCCCCGTGGTGGTGGCGCTGGGCTGTGGCATCGGCAGTGACTTTGACCTGTCCAAGCTGCGGTACGGCAAGGTCATCATCATGGCGGATGCGGACGTGGACGGTTCCCACATCTGCACCCTGATGCTCACCTTCTTCTTCCGCTATATGCGTCCCCTCATCGACGAGGGACACGTGTACATCGCCCAGCCTCCTCTCTACAAGGTCAGCAAGGGCAAGCAGGCGTTCTACGCCTTCTCGGACGAGGAGCGTGACGAGTACATCGCCCAGCTGGGCGGCAATGCCGACATCCAGCGGTACAAGGGTCTTGGTGAGATGGACCCCGAGCAGCTGTGGGAGACCACCATGGACCCGGCCTTCCGCACCATGCTGCAGGTGACGCTGGAGGATGCCCAGCAGGCGGACGAGACCTTTACCATCCTCATGGGTGATAAGGTGGAGCCCCGCAAGGAGTTTATCGAGAAGAACGCCGGCTATGCGACCAATTTGGATATTTAAATATGGAAGAACACGTATTATATGAGTTTCCCGTGGACCTGACCCGGGAGGAATACATGGCTTATCACGACCTGTCCGCCCGGACGGTTGGCCCTCTGCGTGGTCTCAAGGGCCGCACCGTGCTCAGTCTGGTGCTGGCCGGGCTTATGCTGGCTCTGCTGGGGTTCCAGTGGTTCCGGTACGCTTACCTTGACCTGCCCATGGCGGTGCTGGGGGTAGGCCTGCTGGTGCTGGCGGTCTACACCGGTGTGGTGACCCCCCGTCGGTTACGGCGGCAGGCCGTCCAGCAGTACGATGATGCGGTGGCCGCCGGGCATTGTTACTACGGCATGGTCACCCTCACCGCCGACAGCATCACCAAGGAGGGGGCGCAGATCACCGCCACCCTGCCGCTGGATGCCACCACCTTGTTTATTGAAAACGAGCAGATGATGGTGTTCGTCAACCGGCGCGGCCGTTCCATCGTGTTGCCGGCCCGGTGCATGACCGCCGTCCATGCGGCGGCGGTACGGCAGGTGGCCCATCGCCGCCTGCCGCCGATGAACCGGCGGTTTCTCGCCCGTCTGCAGCCGCAGGAGCAGGTGCCCACCCCCACCGAGGCCGCCCCTACCGTCACCCTGATGGAGGGCCGCATCACCTACACCGAGCAGGAGATGATCAGCCTCATCCGTGGCCGTACCCTGGCCATGTTCAGTACGCGCCTCCCCTCCTTTGGCGGTATCAGTCTGGTGGCCGGCATTCTGTACGGCTGGGGGATGGAATCCCCCGTCACCGCCATAGTGGTGTTCGCCGGATGTCTGGGTCTATTGACCCTCTTTACCTTGGTACTGCCCTATTTCCGGTCGGTGCGTGCCGCCCGGATGGTGCAGGTGTCCACCAGCTACACCATCACCGATCGGGGCATACGCCTGCAGGAGGGCAGTCACGAGCTGTCCCTGCCGTGGTCGGCGGTGCGTCACGTGTACGACCGGGGCGACTACGCCGAGATGCTGTTCCGCCACGGCGGCTCCTTCCGGCTCCCCAAGCGTGAGCTGGCGGATGTGGCCGCCTTCGAAGCCATTTTACAGCAATATTGGCACAACAAAGAGTAATATTAACATTATATTATACATTCCGTAATTCCAGAAAGAGCAGGTGATCAAGGTGGAAGAACAATCGACCCCTATGTCCAAGCTGATACAGGTAGACCTTGACAAGGAGATGCGCAGCCGCTTTTTGCAGTATTCCATGTCGGTCATTGTGGCCCGTGCCCTGCCGGACGTGCGTGACGGACTCAAGCCGGTGCACCGCCGGATTCTTTACACCATGCATGAGGACGGCCTGACCCCGGACAAGGCGTTCCGCAAGTCGGCCACCACGGTGGGCGACGTGCTGGGTCATTACCATCCCCACGGTGATGCATCGGTGTACGATGCCATGGTGCGTATGGCGCAGGATTTCTCTCTGCGGTATCCTCTGGTGGATGGCCACGGTAACTTCGGTTCCATCGACGGTCATCCGGCGGCGGCCTACCGTTACACCGAGGCGCGCATGAGCAAGATGGCGCTGGATATGCTGGTGGATATCGAAAAAGAGACGGTGGACTTCATGCCCAACTTTGACGATACCACCAAGGAGCCGGTGGTACTGCCCTCCCGGTTCCCCAACCTGCTGGTCAACGGCTCGTCGGGTATTGCGGTGGGTATGGCCACCAACGTGCCGCCCCACAACCTGTGCGAGGTGGTGGACGCCATCTGCCTGCTCATCGACAACCCCGATGCGGAGCTGGCGGATATTATGGAGTTTATTAAAGGCCCCGATTTCCCCACCGGCGGTGTGATCATGGGCCGGGCCGGTATCCGGGCCGCCTACGCCACCGGCCGTGGCCGCATTACCGTGCGTGCCAAGGCGGAGATCGAGGAGCAGGGCAATCGCAGCCGCATTGTCATCAGCGAGATCCCCTACATGGTCAACAAGCTCAATCTGGTCAAGTCCATCATCGATCTGGTGGACGACAAGCGGATTGAAGGCATTGCCGACGTGGTGGACCACTCCAGCATGGAGGGTATGCGCATCGTCATTGACCTCAAGCGGGATGCGGTGCCGCAGGTGGTGCTCAACCAGCTGTACGCCTACACCCAGATGCAGACCACCTTCGGCGCTATCATGCTGACCTTGGTGGACGGCACCCCCCGGGTGCTCACCCTCAAGCAGATGCTGGAGGAGTATATCAAGTTCCAGTGCGAGGTCATTACCCGGCGCACCGTGTTCGATCTGCGCAAGGCCCGGGAGCGTGCGCACATCGTGGAGGCGCTCAAGACCGCCAGCGACTTTATCGATCTGGTCATCTCCATCATCCGGGAGAGCAAGGACCAGAACGCCGCCAAGGAGCGCCTGATGGAACGCTTCTCCTTTGATGACGCTCAGGCAGACGCCATCGTTAAGATGCGTCTTGGTCAGTTGGCCGGTCTGGAACGCCAGAAGATCGAGGACGAGCTGGGTGCGCTGCAGCTGAAGATCGCGGAGTTCGAGGGGATTCTGGCGGACGAGCAGAAGGTGCGCGCCATTGTGAAGGAAGAGTGCCAGAAGATGCGTGACAAGTACGGCGATGAGCGCCGTACCGAGATCTCGGTCATCTCCGGCGAGGTGGATATCGAGGATCTGATCCCCGAGGAGGAGAGCGTGCTGACCCTCACCGATGCCGGCTACATCAAGCGCCAGCCGGCGGACGTGTACGCCGCCCAGCGCCGTGGCGGCAAGGGCATCAAGGGCCTCTCCACCCGGGAGGAGGATGTCATCCGCAATATGTTTATCTGCTCCAGCCACGACTCGGTGATGTTCTTTACCAATCTGGGTCGTGTGTACGTGCTCAAGTGCTATGAGATTCCGGAGGGCAGCCGCACCGCCAAGGGGCTGAATATCGTCAACCTCCTGCCCCTGCAGCCCGGCGAGAAGGTATCCGCCATGATCACCGCCCAGGAACAGCTGGAGGGCCAGTACCTGTGCATGCTCACCCGGCAGGGTGTGATCAAGCGCACCCGTCTGGATGCTTATGCCCACGTGCGTAAGAATGGGCTGATCGCCATCGATCTGGACGAGGGGGATGAGCTGGTCAGCGTGCTGACCACCGACGGCTACCAGCAGCTGTTGGTAGCCACCCGTCAGGGCATGGCCATCCGGTTTGATGAGAACGACGTGCGCTCGGTGGGTCGTACCGCCCGTGGCGTCAAGGCCCTTAATCTGGCCGCCACCGATCAGGTGGTGGGCATGGAGATGGTGGACGACAGTAAGCTCCTGCTGACCGTGTCCGAGAGTGGCTACGGCCGCTTGAGCCGGTTTGAGGAATACCGGGTGCAGTCCCGTGGCGGCAAGGGTCTGACCAACTACCAGACCGGCAAGTACGGCGAGGTGGTGGGCATTATGGCGGTGGATCTCGAGGAGGATCTGATCCTCATTTCCTCCGGCGGTGTGATGATCCGTATGCTCATCGGTGAGATCCGCCAGTGCAGCCGTATCTCCAAGGGCGTGCGTGTCATGCGTCTGGAGGAGGGCATCCGGGTGGTGTCCATCGCCAAGACCGCCCATGAGGAAGGGGAGGTTACCGCCCATCCCGAGGACGACGGCGAACCCGATGAACCCGTTCCCGAAGAGCCGGAAACCGCCGAAACCCAAGAATAAGCTTTACACCGGGTATAGATAGGCACTATCTATACCCGGTGTTTAGATACTAGACGTTAGATGTTAGACGGTAGACATTAGACCCACTACCGGCTGCACACATCTAACATCTAGTATCTAGCATCTAGCATCTACTTTCAACAATCTGTATTATACCATTTTTTGTCTGTGGAAAATCCACGGTTGATTGCCGGCTTTTCCACCGTCAAAACCCGTCAACCACGGGATTTATCCGGGATTATCGTGGAAAACCCCGTGGAAACTGTGTAATTTTTTCCCCGTTTTGATTGCGAATCGTATAGAAAATTGTCGTTTTTCCACGACACGGTGCAAAACCCTTGTGGAAAAGTGAAAAACCCGGTGGAAAACCCCGTTGCACCGCTTGATCCGTGGGTTTTTCCACCAACCCCCCTGTTTTTCGGGGAAAACCGCACGCCAAGAGAGAGGAAGACGCCCCATGTTCTATCGACAGGCCACCTATGATGTGGCGGTCATCGGTGCCGGTCACGCCGGCATCGAAGCGGGGTTGGCGGCGGCCCGTTTGGGCTGTGCCACCGCGCTGTTTACCATCAATCTGGATTGGATCGGCAACATGCCCTGCAATCCGTCCATCGGTGGCACCGCCAAGGGTCACCTGGTACGGGAGATCGACGCCTTGGGCGGCGCCATGGGGCAGGCGGCGGACGCCAACCTGCTGCAGAGCCGGATGCTCAACCGGGGCAAAGGCCCGGCGGTGCATTCGCTGCGTGCCCAGATCGATCGCCGGGCATACTCGGCCTACATGAAGCATCGGCTGGAGACCACCCCCCATCTGCAGATACGGCAGGGGGAGATCACCCGGCTGGAACGGCTGGAGGACGGCAGCTACCGGCTGACCGATCGGCTGGGTGTCTCCTACGATGCCCGGGCGGTGGTGCTGGCCACCGGCACCTTCCTGAAGGGACGGGTGTACGTGGGGGATGTGTCCTACGAGAGTGGCCCGGACGGGATGTTCCCGGCGGCACAGCTGTCCCAGTCTCTCCGGGAGCTGGGGGTGAGCCTGCGCCGGTTTAAGACCGGCACGCCCAGCCGTGTTCTGCGCCGCAGTATTGATTTTACCCGGCTGGAACAGCAGGACGGGGAGGAGCCGGTGATCCCCTTCTCCTTTGAGACCGACCGGCAGCTGCACAACGAGCTGCCCTGTCACATCACCTGGACGGGGGCGGACACCCGACGGGTCATTATGGAGAATCTGCACCGTTCCCCCTTGTTCAGCGGCCAGATCGAGGGCATCGGCCCTCGGTATTGCCCGTCCATTGAGGATAAGATGGTGCGGTTTGCGGATAAGGAGCGCCATCAGGTGTTCATCGAGCCATGCGGCCGGGATACCGAGGAGATGTACCTGCAAGGGCTTTCCTCCAGCCTGCCGGTGGACGTGCAGATGGCCTTTCTGCGCACCATCCCCGGGTTGGAGCAGGTGGAGGTGCTGCGCCCGGCCTACGCCATTGAGTACGATTGCGTCGACCCTCTGCAGCTGGCGGTGACCCTGGAGTTTAAGGATATCCCCGGTCTTTACGGCGCCGGGCAGTTCAACGGCTCCTCCGGGTACGAGGAGGCCGCCGCCCAAGGGCTGGTGGCCGGCGCCAATGCGGCGCTTAAGCTGCTTGGCCGGGAGCCGCTGGTGCTGGACCGTGCCTCCAGCTACATCGGCACCCTTATTGATGACCTGACCACCAAGGGCTGTATGGACCCTTACCGGATGATGACCAGCCGCAGTGAGTACCGGCTGGTGCTGCGGCAGGATAACGCCGACCGGCGGCTGACCCCCATCGGACGGGCGGCCGGTCTGGTGGATGACCGCCGGTGGGAACGGTACACCGCCCGGCAGACCGCTTTGCAGGCGGAGCGCCGGCGGTTGGAGGAGACCATCCTGCCCCCCAGCGAGACCCTGAACCGTCTGCTGGTCGACCGGGGCACCACCCCGGTGACCACCGGTATCCGGCTGGCGGAATTATTGCGCCGCCCCCAGATCACCTATGATTCTCTGGCGCCGGTGGATCCCCACCGCCCGGCCCTTGACCGGTTTGTTAAGGAACAGCTGGAGGTGGAGATCAAATACGAGGGCTATATCCGCCGGGAGCAGGGGCAGATCGACGAGATGCGCCGGTTGGAGAACCGCCTGCTGCCCCCGGACGCCCCTTATGACACCATCCATGGTCTGCGCAAGGAAGCGCAGGAGAAGCTCAGCCGCATCCGTCCCCGGAGCATCGGGCAGGCCTCCCGTATCAGTGGCGTCAGCCCAGCGGATATTTCGGTGCTTATCGTGTGGAGCACACAGCAAGGAGGACATCATGCTTGACCGCGATCTGTTGACCGCCGGGCTGGCCCCGGTGGGGATAGTGCCGGACGACGACCTGTGCCGCCGTCTGGATGTGTATGCCCACCTGCTGGTGGAATGGAATGAGAAGATGAACCTGACCGCCATCACCGACCCGGTAGGGGTGACGGTCAAGCACTTTACCGACAGTCTGCTGGCGGCGCCCCATCTGCCGGAGAGGGCCTTTACCCTCATCGACGTGGGCACCGGTGCCGGCTTTCCCGGCGTGCCGCTGGCGCTGTACCGCCCGGATTGCATCCTGACCCTGCTGGACAGCCTGCAAAAGCGGCTGGTGTTTCTGGAAACCGTTTGCCGGGAGCTGGGGCTTCCGGTGCGGCTCATCCACGCCCGGGCAGAGGAGGGGGGACAGCGCCCCGACCTGCGAGAGCAGTACGATGTGGCCACCGCCCGGGCGGTGGCGGCCTTGCCCACCCTGAGCGAGTATTGCCTGCCTTTTGTGAAGGTGGGCGGCCGGTTCATTGCCCTGAAAGGGCCGGATGCCGGACGGGAGCAGGAGGATGCCGCCCGTGCGGTGACCACCTTGGGCGGCCGGGTGACCCAAACCGTGTCCCACACCCTGATAACGCCGGAGGGAGAGGGGATGGAACGCCGGCTGGTGCTTATCGACAAGGAGCGCCCCACCCCGGCAAAATACCCCCGACACGGCTCCAAAATCGCAAAACAACCCTTATAACGCCAACCAAAACCGACAGTTCTTTTCTTTATTGTATGGTACAGTAGAGAAAAGAACTGTTTTTTTGTTCCACGTGAAACAAAGGAGGCCGCCATGCGCCGTATAAAGGAAAAACGCCCCTATGCCGTCGAGGGGCAGGTGTGGCAGATCCCCACCGGGGAGATCCGCCCCAACCCGGCACAGCCCCGTAAGGAGTTTCCTCTGGACAAGCTGGTGGAGCTGGCCCAGAGCATCAGCGAAAACGGTATTTTACAGCCTCTCACCGTGTCGTTTGAGCCGGAAGGCCCCACCTTGGTGGCCGGGGAACGCCGCCTGCGTGCCGCCCGGATCGCCGGGCTGGCCACCGTCCCCTGCGTGGAGGTGCAGGCGGAATTGACCCAACGCCGGGTGTTGGCGCTGGTGGAAAATATGCAGCGGCAGGATATGAACTGCTTTGAGGAGGCCGAGGGCATCCGGGAGCTGATCACCAGCTGTGAGCTGACCCAGAGCGAAGCGGCCCAACAGCTGGGGTATTCTCAGGCCGCTGTGGCCAACAAGCTGCGTCTGTTGCGTCTGCCGGAGGAGCTGCGACGGCGGCTGGTGCAGGCCGGGCTGACCGAACGGCACGCCCGGGCGCTGTTGCGGCTGACCGATCGTACCCAGAGGGAGCAGGCGGCCGCCCGGATCATTGGGGAACGGCTGACGGTGGCCCAGACCGAGCGACTGGTGGAGGAGATGCTGGCCGGTCGGGTGCGCCGCCGCCCGTCCACGCCGCTGGTCCGGGATCTGCGGCTATTTTTCAACACGGTGGATCATGCGGTGGACGTGATGCGCCGGGGCGGCTTTGCGGTGGAGAGCAACCGCCGGGAGGAGGAGGAGTACATCGAGTACGTGGTGCGTATCCCCAAGAGCCGAGATGCCCGACACTGATGCTAGATGGCAGACATGAGACCCACTCCCGTCTGATCGACTATCTAGTATCTAATCTGCCTTCCCCCTGGGGGGAAGGGGGACCGCTTGCGGTGGATGAGGGGCCAGAAAACCGCCCACCCTCGGCTCCCTGTCTACTATCTCTTAAAACCGCCAAAAAAAGCCGCCGGATGTTTCACGTGAAACATCCGGCGGTCTCTTATGTGTTTATTGTACCTTGGTGCGGTTCTTCAGGGTGTCGCTGACCAGACAGGTGTAGGTTTTGCCCACCGCTACCGTCAGGGGGGTCACCCCATCGCTCTCGTAGTAGTGCAGACCGGCGCTGTCCCGTTTCCACCGCATGGGACGGCTGGTACCGCCGCTGGCAATCAGCCCTTCGCCGCTTTCCATGGTGAAGTCCACCCGGTTGGCGTCCTTGGGATCCTGGAACCGGTGGTCGTACAGCACCACCAGGTTGGCTACCTCAATGGTGCCGCCGGTATAGGTGGTGTGGATGGGGGTGTTCAGGGAGTTGCGGTGCTTCTGGTACAGCCCGGACTCCTTATTATAGGTAAAAGCCATGTCGTACAGGTTGGAGATGCGCACCACCACGGTGGTGGCCGGGGTACTGCCGGCTTTACTGCCAAAGAGGAAGGGTGCCCGGGTGGTGGTGGTCACGCTGTGTCCCAGCCGCTTGATTTCGCTCTTTACCTTGGTGGCAGGGAAGGTCTTGCGGTTCCAGGAACGGTTCTGGCTCTTCTTAAGGATGTCGTTGATCTTCTCCGCATTGACCACGTCATCCACCCCCAGCGCCTTGATGGTGTCCAGACCGGTACGGGAGCCGCCGATGTGGCAGTAGATGGCGTCAATGGCGTCCGCAAACTTCACAAAGTGGGGACGGGCGGAGCGCACCGGGCCGATCTCATCCGGGATCCGGTCCACCGAGGAGAAGATGGCCAGAATCCGGGGGATACCGCCCTCGGTCTCGGACTCAAAGTACATATCCGCATGCTCCAGGTTGAGCTGAATGTGCTTGCTGTCCTCGTCGGTGATCACGTACCCGACGGGGCGGTTGTTCTGGGTGACCATGTCCTGCCGACCGGTGAGGGGGTTGGTGTAACGCACGGGGGCAGGGGCGGTGGTGGTAGTAGGAGCCGCGGTGGTGGTTGTGGTGGTGGTGCCGGTGGTCTCCGGGGTGGAGGATACCGGTTCGTCGCCGCCACAGCCGGTGAGCAGCAGGGACAGAGCGATCAGCAGAGCAAATACACGCTTCATAGGACAGATCCTTCCTTTTTTCGTGGGTTTTCTCTATTTTAACACACAACCCACGCCAATGCAACCCACCACCGGCAATTTCCTGCCTTGACAAATGAGGAAATAAAAGGTAAACTGATAAAGTTATATGCGCCCGTAGCTCAGCAGGATAGAGCGTCCGCCTCCTAAGCGGAAGGTCGGGGATTCGAATTCCTTCGGGCGCGCCAAACAAAGCGCCTTGTTCATATTGAACAAGGCGCTTTGCTTTCACTAAAATTACCGTCCCCCGGCGCCGGTTTTGTCTTTACAAACGCCATTCCATGGTGTATGATGAAGCAAACGAGGCAAAGGAGCGCTGTCGATGCACGATTTTTTTGACACCCATACCCTGGCGTTTGGCGAAAAGACCTTGACCCCTTTTGTGCCGGAGGAGGGGGTATACCAGGACGGTACCACCCCCTTGTACCGTGACGTGGACGGCAAGCTGTGGGGCATCACCGGCCACACCCACGTGGGACACATTGCTATGTTTGCCGGTACCACCTTGGACGATATCAAGCAGCTCTATCCTATCACCACCAATTTTAAGACAGGAAGTGCGGATTACGCCTTTGACGGCGTGTGCTACCCGGAGGGCATCCTGCCCCGGGGCAGCATCTGGCCGTTTGGCCTGTACATCTGCCCCAACACCCACCGGTTCTTCTGCTGGTTCCACAACGAAACCGGCTGGAACGGAGAGGGCACTGCCTACGACGCCTACGGCCCCTGCGTGGAGCCCAAGTTTGACACCGACTACCGCCACGTGGGTCTGATGCACTCGGACGACGAGGGGCGTACCTGGTCGTTCGACCGTTGGGTGCTTACCGGCTACGAGCCCTCTGCCTCCCGGCTGTACAACCCGGCTCCCGGCACCATCGGCCAGCAGGAGGACGAGGTAACGTTCGGTTGCGGCGACTTTTCCATCTTTGTGGAGCCGGACGGGGACTACATCTACCTGTTCTACAGCAAGATCACCATTGACATCACCGGTGACTCCATCGCCAACGGCTGGCGCAGCTGCTGCGGTTGCGTGGCCCGGTGCCTTAAGCGTACCGACGGCTTTATGGGTGACTTTGTGAAATACTACGACGGTGCTTTCAGCGAAGCCGGCAATCTGGGTCGGGAGACCGCCATCCTGCCGGATTGCTGGCATCCCCGGGTGGTGTACAGCCGGCCGCATGATCGGTATATTATGATCTCCAAGCCCATCATGGCCACCAAGCTGGGGCAGATTGAGGGGCTGGACATCCGCCGCAAGGTGGCCCAGTTCTGCGTGTCGGAGGATCTGGTCAACTGGTCGACACCCAAGGTGTTTTACGTGGACGGCATTCCTTTTGGCAACCACTACAACGCCATCGTGTCGGACGACCCGGCGTCACAGCCCCATGTGCTGACCTCGGACACGTTTTCCATCCTTTGCAACCACAACGCCACCGCCGTGGAGCGCTATAAGACCCGATTGGTCTAAAGAACAGCGGACTTGTTTCACGTGAAACAGTCCGCTTTCTTGCTGCACGGGGGCAGGGGAGAGCGATAAAAGATGGCTGAACTTTCCCTTGACATTTTACGACCTTTTTCGTATAATGGGTAAAGACAAAGGCGTACTCTGCGGCACACCAGACCGACAAGAGCCGGCGCACCCACAAGGATCTTGTCGCAAGGAGCGATGGGGTCTCTTTTTTTGTGTCCGGGAGCACGGTTTTGGCAAATATGAGGAGGTATCTGTGTTATGCAACTGGTTTACAACGTCAAAGACAAACCCAAGGGCATACAGCTGTTGATCTTTGCCTTCCAGCAGCTGTTGGCGATCATGGCGGCCACCATCGTGGTGCCGGCCCTGATCAACGGTAATGTGGACGGCTTGATTGCCGAGGGCAAGGTGGCCTACGACGCCATGCTCTATATGGATCCTGCCGCCGCCCTGTTTGGTGCTGGTGTGGGCACGCTGGTGTATCAGCTGTTCACCAAGTTCCGTAGCCCCGTTTTCCTCGGTTCTTCCTTCGCCTTTATCGGCTCCATGACTGCTGCCTTTGCCGGTGCGGCTTCGGCGGCGCTGGGCTATATGGGCATCATCATCGGTGCCGCTTGCGCCGGTCTGGTGTATGTGGTCATCGCCTTGCTGGTCAAGTTTGTGGGCGTGGGCTGGATCAACAAGCTCATGCCTGCCGCTGTGATCGGCCCCACCGTGGCCATCATCGGTCTGTCCCTGTCCGGGGCGGCCATTAAGGACGTGTTCTCCTATGGCCCCGTGGACGGCAACAACGCCTATGTGATGACCGGCAACATCTGGGTGTCCTTCATCTGCGCTATGGTGACCCTGTTTGTGGTTGTTATCTGCTCCACCTACGGTAAGAAGATGATGAAGCTCATCCCCTTCATCATTGGTATTCTGGCCGGCTATGCCGTAGCCATGATCTTTACCGGCATCGGCTATGCCGCTGGTGTGGATGCTCTCAAGGTCATCGACCTTACTCCCTTTACCAATCTGGTCAAGGGCGGCGTGGGTCTGGAGACCTTCCTGCGTGTGCCCGAGTTCACCTTCCTGACGGCGTTCGGTGTCGCCGAGGGCTTTAGCTGGTCTTACGTGGCGACGGTGGCCGTTGCCTACGTGCCGGTGGCCTTCGTGGTGTTCGCTGAGCACGTGGCTGACCACAAGAACCTGTCCTCCATCATCGAGAGCGATCTGCTGGAGGAGCCCGGTCTGCACCGCACCCTGCTGGGTGACGGCGTTGGCTCCATCGCCGGTGCCTTCTTCGGCGGTTGCCCCAACACCACCTATGGCGAATCGGTGGGCTGCGTGGCCATCACCCGTAACGCCTCGGTGATCACCATCACCACCACCGCCGTCATGGCTATTCTCATCGCCTTCATCTCTCCCTTCGTGGCCTTCCTGGATTCCATCCCCGGCTGTGTCATGGGCGGCGTGTGCATCACCCTGTACGGCTTCATTGCCGTGTCCGGTCTCAAGATGGTACAGAAGGTGGATCTGGAGGACAACAAGAACCTCTTTACCGTATCCGCCATCCTCATCGCCGGTATCGGCGGTATGGCCATGACCATCGGCAAGGTGACCCTCACCTCCATTGCTTGTGCGCTGATTCTGGGTATTCTGGTCAACCTGGTTCTGAGCAAGGGCAAAAAAGAGGAATAATCTCCCGGCATGCTCTGCCGCCGACAGCGTTGCTGTCGGCGGCTTTTTTATGTTTACAAGTGCGCACGGATGTGCTATAATTGGTATATATGTCAAAACGAAAGGAAATCGGGCGTTATGGCAAAAGTGATCGCGATCGTCACCCAGAAGGGCGGCGTGGGCAAGACCACCTCGGCGGTGAATCTGGCATCGGTGTTCGGGGAGCTGGGTCACCGCACCCTGCTGGTGGATATTGACCCTCAAGGCAACGCCACCAGCGGTGTGGGGCTGGACAAGCGGCAGAAGCTGTCCACCTACGACCTGCTGTGCAGTCATGAAAACCCGGGGGCGGCGGATATCCGCACGGCGTTTGCCGGGCTGTCGGTGATCCCGTCGGCGCCGGCCTTGGCCGGAGCCGAGATTGAGATGGTGGACATGCCCCGCCGGGAGAACCGGCTCAAGGCGGCTCTGGCGGCCTACCGTGACCGGTATGACTACATACTCATCGACTGTCCGCCGGCCTTGGGTCTGCTGACCCTTAATGCGCTGGTGGCGGCGGACACCTTCCTCATCCCGGCGCAGACGGAGTATTATGCGCTGGAGGGTCTGTCCCAGCTCATTGCCACCGTCCGGCAGGTCAAGCGTCTGTACAACCCCGGCCTGGAGCTGGAGGGGGTCATGTTCACCATGTACGACGGGCGCACCAACCTGACCCAGCAGGTGGTGGCGGAGGTCAAGAAGTTCTTTCCACGCAAGGTGTACGGCACGGTCATCCCCCGGAGCGTCCGGCTGGCCGAAGCCCCCGGCTTTGGCCGCCCCATCAACTACTACGACAAGGGCTGTAAGGGCGCCAAGGCCTACCACGCCTTAGCGGAGGAGATCCTCTCCCGGCAATGATGCCCACGATTCATCCCACATTTATGGAGGTAATTGACTATGGCTATCAAGAAAGGCGGCCTTGGCAAAGGCCTGGATGCCCTCTTTGCGGAGAATGCGCTGGAGGAATCCGGCCGCACCGTGACCCTGCCCATTGATGAGATCATCCCCAACCGGGACCAGCCCCGTAAGCAGTTTGACGAGCAGGCGCTGGCGGATCTGTCCGACTCCATCGCCCAGCACGGGGTGTTACAGCCGTTGCTGGTGCGCCCTCTGCCGGATGGCAGCTACCAGCTGGTGGCCGGCGAGCGCCGTTGGCGTGCCTCCCGGATGGCTGGGCTCACCGAGGTGCCGGTGGTGGTACGGGAGATGTCCACCCGGGAAGCGGCGGAGCTGGCACTGATTGAAAATCTACAGCGAGAAGACCTCAACCCCATGGAAGAGGCGGAGGGCTATCGCACCCTCATGGACACCTACGGCCTGACCCAGGAGGAGGCCGCCCGGGCGGTCAATAAATCCCGTCCGGCGGTGGCCAACGCCCTGCGTCTGCTGCAGCTGCCCACCGCCGTCACCGCCATGGTGGCCGCCGGCGAGCTGAGTGCCGGCCACGCCCGTACCGTCTTAGCCTTTGAGGGCGAGGATGCCCGGGTGCAGGCCGCACGCACCGCCGTGGAACAAGGGCTGACCGTCCGTGATCTGGAGCGCCTGGCCCAGAAGGCTAAGACCACCCCCACCACCTCCCGACAGCCGGCGGCACAGCCGCACTTCTACGATGAGGTGGCGCTGGCTCTGCGTGAGAGCCTTGGCCGTCAGGTCAAGGTGACCGCCGGCACCAAGGGCGGCACCCTGACGGTGGAGTTCTTTGACGAGGCCGACCTCAAAGCCTTGGCCAATAAACTGGCCGAAAACTAAACGGAGAGTATAATCCGATGGCAAATATACTTAGAGAATACGTTTTGCCGGTAACGGTGGCCTCCTACGACGTGGGGCCGGACGACCGGATGCGGTTGTCGGCGGTACTGCGGTACCAGCAGGAGGCCGCGGAACAGCACCTGGCGCCGGCCGGCATGGGCTGGAACGCCCTGATGAAGGACGGCATTGCGTTTGTGGCCTCTCGCTGGCACACGGTCATCCGCCGTTTGCCCCGGATGGGGGAGGCGGTGACGGTGACCACCTGGCACCGGGAGCGAAAAGGTCCCCGGTTTTTCCGATGCTTCTGTTGGCAGGATGCCGCCGGGGAAGAGCTGTTGCGTGGGGTGATGCAGTACGCCTTAGTGGCGGTGGAGGACCATCGTCTGCTGCGAGGGGACGAGTTTGACCGTTACGGGATCACCGAACAGCCGGGGCGCACCGTAGGGTGCGCCGACCCGGGCAAATGGAAGGTGCCGCCCACCGTGCCGGTGGAGGAGCTGACCGTGCGCTGGTCGGATACCGACCGCAACGGCCACCTCAACAACACCCGGTTTGCCGATCTAGCCTGCGACGGGATGCCCGGCGGCATGACCGACCGGACACTTACCGACGTGGAGCTGTATTTTGCCGGGGAGGCCCGGCTGGGCGAGCGCCTATATCTTGAAAACGCCGTGGCCGACGGGGACGCCTTCGTCACCGGCCACACCGACCGTGGCGCCACCTTTGCCGCCCGGATGCGATGAGTCGCAGTCAGTTCGAAACCATCCTGACTTAAAATAAAACTATGGAGTGTTGTCCAATGAAATCCAGATCCGTCCGCTTTTTGACCCAGACGGGACTGATCGCCGCCCTGTACACGGCGCTGACCATGGTGCTGGCGCCCTTTGCTTTCGGACCGGTGCAATGCCGGGTGGGGGAATCCCTGACCGTGCTGGCGGCCTTTACCCCGGCGGCGGTGCCGGGACTGACGGTGGGGTGTATGCTGTCCAACCTGCTGGGGTTGGCCACCGGCGCCAACGTGGCCGGAGCGCTGGACGTGCTGTTAGGGCCTTTGGCCACCGGTCTGGCGGCTTGGTTGAGCTACCGTCTGCGCCGGGTGACCTGGGGAGGCCTGCCGATGCTGTCCACCCTGCCCCCGGTGTTGCTCAATGCGGTGATCATTGGCGCCGAGCTGACGCTGGTATCGCCCACCCCAACGGGAGGGATGTTTCTCACCCAGATGGGGTTGGTGGGGGCCGGCCAGTTGATCGCCTGCGTGGGCGGCGGTCTGCTGCTGGCCAAAACGATTAAGAAGATAGCAGATAATAGATAATAGATGGAGAAGATGGTTCCTTCTCTATTCTCTACTTTCATCAAAGGTGATTTTATGCGTGAGAGCCTCAAACACTATACGCCCGTAGCCCTGCTGTTGGCAGGGCTTGTGCTGTTTTCGGCGGTGGGGACGATGCTGATCGGCTCCACGGACACGACCCGTGGGGGGCAACGGGTGCTGGCGGTCAACTATCCGCTGTACATAGCCGCCCGGGAGGTGGTGGGGGACACCGACGCCGTGTCGGTGGAACAGCTGGCCGGCAACGCCACCGGCTGTCTGCATGATTACCAGCTGTCCCCCGGTGACCGGTTGGCGATATCCCGGGCGGATATGATCCTGACGGTGGGGGATACCCCCTTTCTGGAGGGGATCGCTGACCCGGCCAAGGTGGTGGATCTGGCTGAGGGGCTGGAGCCATTGTGCGCTGACCACGACCATGAGCATGGCCATGACCACCACGAGACCATCAACGATCACGTGTGGATGAGCCCCTGGCGGTACAAGGCGCTGGTACACGGGGTGGCAGAGGCCCTCGCCACCATAGATACCGCCCATGCCGCCGCCTACCTTGCCAACGACGACCGGTTTGGCGGCGAGATTGACCGCCTGCGGCAGCAGCTGCAGACGGCCGCCGCCGCATTACCCTCCCGGCGCTGTGTGATCTTCCACGACTCCTTAGCCTATCTGGCGGACGATCTGGGGCTGACGGTCTCCCTTTCGCTGGATGTGGGGGAGGACAGCGGCGTGTCCGCCGGGGATCTGGCGGCGGTGAGCCGGCTGGCGGCGGAGGAGCCGGGGCTGTTGCTGTTGTATGATGATCAATACACCGTGCGCTACGTTGGGGTGGACGGGCTGGTGCCCTCCTCTCAGGTACTGCGGCTGGACACGGTGGTTTCCGGCGACCGGCAGGGCAACGACTGGCTGGACGCCATGCGGTATAACGTGAAGGTATTACAGGAAGCAGGGAGGTGACGGCGGTGCGTAATTGCGGTCTGCATTGCTTGAAGATTGAGCATATTACCGTGCGAGCCGGGGGACAGACGCTGGTGGAGGACGTGAGCCTGCACGCCCACTGCGGCGAGATCACCGCCGTCATCGGCCGTAACGGTGCTGGCAAAAGCACCCTGTTCCGGGCGATTCTGGGGGAACTGCCCCATAAGGGCGAGGTGGTCTTTTCCGGACACGACGGGGTACCGTCCCGGCGCCGCCCCCGTATCGGGTACGTCCCCCAGAGCATCAACGTGGACGAAGGCTCTCCCACCACCGTGCTGGATGCGGCGGTGACCTATACCAGCCGCTGGCCGGCTTTTCTGCCGGTGCCCCGTGGCCTGCGGCAGGCGATTGCCGGGCATTTTTCCCGGTTTGCCGCCGACAGTCTGCTGGACAAGCCCTTGGGACGTCTGTCCGGCGGTGAGCTGCAACGGGTTCTGCTGGCGCTGGCCACCCGTCCCCATCCGGACATGCTGGTGCTGGATGAACCGGTGTCCGGCGTGGACGGGGAAGGGCTGTCGCTGTTCTATAAGCTGTTGGAGGACCTGCGCCGGGACGATATGGTGATATTGCTCATTTCCCACGACCTTTCCTATGTGCGGCGGCACGCCGACCGGGTGGTTCTGCTGGACCGGCAGGTGCTGGCCAAGGGCGACCCGGCCACCGTGTTCGCCTGTGACGCCTTTCGGCAGGCGTTTCCCACGGGAGGTGAGGGATAATGGATCTGTTTAGCTGGTGGCAGTATGACTTCATGCGCACCGCCCTGTGGGCGGTACTGCTGTTGGTGCCGCTGTTATCCCTGCTGGGCACCATGGTGGTCAGCAACCGGATGTCCTTTTTCTCCGACGCCTTGGGTCACTCGGCATTGACCGGGGTAGCCATCGGCGTGGTAGCCGGGGTCACCCGGTACGAGTGGGTGATGCTGGCCTTTGCGGTGGTGTTTGCCCTGCTCATGAACCGGATTCGCCATGCCCGACTGGCCTCCACCGACACGGTCATCGGCGTCTTTTCGGCGGTGGGGGTAGCGTTGGGTCTGTTGCTTCTGTCCCGAAGCGGCAGCTTTGCCGGCTACCAGACGCTGCTCATCGGGGACATTCTCAGCGTCAGCCCCGGCGATCTGTGGGTCATCGGCGGCGCTCTCTTGCTGACCGTGGTGATATGGCTTGGCTGTTTCAACGGCTTTGCGGCGGTGAGCATCAGCCCGGCGGTAGCACGCAGTAAAGGCATCCCCGTCCGCCTGCTGGATGACCTGTTTGTGGTGCTGGTAGCGGTGGTGGTGATGCTGAGCATCCGCTGGGTGGGCCTGCTGCTCATCAACGCCATGCTCATCCTCCCGGCGGCGGCGGCACGCAACGTGGCCCGCAGCCTGCGGTCGTTCCACCTGCTCAGCCTCTTGTTCGGTCTGTTTGCCGGGGTGCTGGGTCTGTGGCTTTCCTACTACCATGCGGTGTCCACCGGCCCCACCATCATCCTGGTGCTGGGCGTCCTGTTCTTCGGCACCTTCTTCATGAGGAAAAAATAACCCCACCAACATACAAAACACCCCCAAAAGGCCGGGGACTTGCACAATGCAAGCCCCCGGCCTTTTTCTCGATGACGGTGCCCGTCTTTTTATTTTATCTCCTGTTCCAGATCACGAAACAGCGGATCGGCAAAAAACGTTTCGATAGTGATTCCCAAACCGTCGCACAGTTTTTTAACGGTGGCTACGGTAGCGCTGTTGTTGCGACCGCTGACAATGTTGTTCACGGTGGATTGTGTTACACCACTGATGGTGCATAGCTTGTTGATGGAAATATCATGCTCCCGGCACAGCGCTTCTATGCGTTGTGCCACCGCTTGCCCGACGGTCATAAAAATCACCCCTCTTAACAAAAGCATACCGAAACCCTCTTGAAAACCTTACCCCTTTTGAGTTAAAATAACCCAAAAGGGGTGATTTTATGAAGCGTTGCTTTTTCATAGGGCATCGGGATGCACCGCAGGAGGTGTATACGGCCTTGTGCGAGGCGGTGGAAGAGCATATTTGTCAAGGGGTAGAAGAGTTTTTAGTAGGTGGTTATGGCGCGTTCGATCACATGGCCGCCAAAGCGGTCATGGAGATGAAAAAACGATATTCGGCGGTACGGCTGGTGCGGTTGTTGGCCTATTTGCCGACTGTGACCGCCGCCGTGCCGGAGGGATTTGACGGTTCGCTTTATCCGGAGGGGTTGGAAAATACGCCCCGGCCCTTTGCCATTGTCAAGGCGAATCAGATGGCCGTGGATATGTCAGATAGTTTGATCGGGTATGTGTGTTATGCGCCAAGCAATGCGGCTAAGGTTGTTCGGCGAGCACAAAAGAAGGGGCTACGGGTGACTTTATTGCCGCCACCGGGTTAAATGGTTCCCTTTTTTCTTGCAAAAGGACTGGTTTTAGGGTATACTATCCTTGATCATACTGCCGAAAGGAGGATACCCCATGCCCCCCCTCTTTAACTCCCGTGATAGCGCCTACCGAGCGCCCTTTGGGGCGGTGCCGGTGGGCACGGCGGTGCTGCTGCGCCTGCGGCTGCCCCGGGAGTGGGGCTGTCACGCCGCCACCCTCACGGTGGAACGGGACGGCTGTCCTCCGGAACAGCAGGGCATGTTCTGGGCCGGGATGGCCGGTGACGGCCACGAGTGGTGGGACATCCACTACACCCCGGCCGAACCGGCGGTGTACTACTATGCCTTTCGGCTGGAGACACGCACCGGCACGGTGCCTCTGAGCCGCCGCCCGGACGGCACCGCCGCCACCGGGGACGGCTGTCGCTGGCAGCTGACCGCCTACCGGGCGGATTTTAGAACCCCCGATTGGTTGGCCGGCGGCATCATGTACCAGATCTTCCCCGATCGGTTCGCCTGCTCCGGCTGTCCCAAGGAGGGGATACCCACCGACCGGGTGATGCACCCCCGGTGGGAGGAAGCACCGGCGTGGGAGCCGGACGCCCAAGGCCGGGTATGCAACAACGACTATTTTGGCGGTGACCTCAGGGGCATCACCCAAAAGCTGGATTATCTGGCCTCCCTTGGCGTTACCTGCCTGTATCTCAACCCCATCTTTGAAGCCCACTCCAACCACCGGTACGACACGGCGGACTACACCCGGGTGGATCCGCTGTTGGGCACCGAGCAGGATCTTACCGATCTGCTCACCGCCGCCCGGGATCGGGGCATCCGGGTACTGCTGGACGGGGTGTTCAGCCACACCGGGGCGGATAGTGTGTACTTTAACCGGGACGGCCGTTACCCTCCCGAGGGAGCGTACAACACCCCGGCCTCCCCCTACGCCGACTGGTATCGGTTTAAGAACTGGCCCCGGGACTACGCCTGCTGGTGGGGCTTTGTGACCCTGCCGGAGGTGGAGGAGACCGCCCCGGGCTTTATGGAGCATATTAACGGCGAGCAAGGGGTGGTGGCGACCCGACTGCGCCAAGGCGCCGGCGGCTGGCGGCTGGATGTGGCAGACGAGCTGCCGGATGGATTTCTGGAAGCCCTGCGCCGCCGTGCCAAGGCCACCGACCCGGAGGCGCTGGTGCTGGGCGAGGTCTGGGAGGACGCCAGCCACAAGGAGAGCTACGGCCATCGCCGCCGGTATCTGCTGGGTGACCAGCTGGACAGCGTGATGAACTACCCCTTCCGGGAAGCGATTTGGCGGTTTTTGCTGGAGGGGAACGCCCGGGACTTCACCGACCGGGTCATGACCATTGCGGAGAACTACCCGGCCCCGGTCCTGCGATTGCTGATGAACCACATCGGCACCCACGACACCGAACGGGCGCTGACCCTGCTGGGAGGGGAACCGGCTAACAACCGGGATCGCCGCTGGCAGGCGGCCCAGAAGCTCACCCCGGAACAGCGTGCCCGGGGTCTTGCCCGTCTGCGGCTGGCCACCCTTCTGCAGTACGCCCTGCCCGGTGTTCCCTGCATCTACTACGGGGACGAGGCCGGGCTGGAGGGCTACCGCGACCCCTTTAACCGAGGCACCTACCCCTGGGGTCGGGAGGATACCGATTTGGTGGACTGGTACCGCCGCTTAGGTCAATGCCGCCGGCAATGCCCGGCGCTGGCCGAGGGCGCTATCACCCCTCTTATGGCCGACCAAGACGTGGTGTGCTTTGCCCGGGAAGGGGAGCGCCGCCTTTTCTGCGCCGTCAACCGAGGGGACAAGCCACAGGAGCTGACCCTGCCGCACCCCGGCCGGATTCTGGTGGGCGACGGCCATGTGACCGGCACCACCCTGACCCTGCCCCCTCTGTCGGGAGCGTGGCTGGAGGAAGCATAAAAAACAATCGACCAAGGAGCGTTTCTTATGAATGTGTCCATTGTCACCTTTAATATCCGCTGTGCCAATGACCCGGACGGACACGCCATCGAGGAGCGTGCGCCCCGGCTCCGGGCGGTGCTGGATGCCTGCGATGCCGATGTTATCGGCCTGCAGGAATGTGTGCCGAGCTGGTTGCCCCATCTGGAGGCCTACACCGATCGGTACGAGATGGACAACGTGTGGCGCGACACCGCCGAGGGCGGCTGGAAGGAATCCGCCCCCCTTCTGTGGAAGCGTGACCGCTTCACCTGCGTGGAACGGGGGCACTTCTGGCTGTCGCCCACCCCGGACGTGGAATCCGGCAAGGAGTGGGACACCGTCTGCCATTGCAAGCGCATCTGCGTGTGGGCGGTGCTGGAGGATCGCCGGACCGGGCAGAAGCTGCTGGCCGCCAACACCCACTTTGGCTTCGGGGACGAGGGGCAGGTCAACAGCGCCCACCTCATTGCCCGGCGGCTGACCGCCGTGGGGGAATACCCCACCGTCATCACCGGTGACTACAATATGCGCCCCACGGCGCCTGCCTATGCCGCCATGACCGGCCACTTTCAGGATCTCAACCCCGGCGACCAGCGCATCACCTACCACGGCTACGGCCACGCCAAGCGCCCGTCCCATATCGACTATGGCTTTGCCACCCCCACCGTCAAACCCGTGTCGGTCACCCTCCTCGACCAAACCTTTGACGGTAAATACCCCTCCGACCATTACGGTCTGTATTTTAAGGTAGAGATATAACATATAGTATATAGACTGCCCTATCTATTCTCTAACAGCTAAAAAGGACTCCAAGCCACATGGCTTGGAGTCCTTTTGTCTCATGCATCAAACTGAAAACTGCCGGCCAGCAGGGTCACGCCCTCGGCGGCCACCGTGAGGATGCCGCCGTCCAGGTGTCCGGCACGGACGGTGTCGTCCGGCAGCTCGATGGTCACCGCACCGGCTTTGACCGCCGTGATGAAGGGCACGTGCCCGGCCATCACCGCCAGATCGCCCTCGGTGCCGCGCAGGTTCAGGCACACCGCCTCCCCCTGAAAGACGTTGCCGTCGGGGGCGGCAATGGTTAGCGGATAGGTGCTCATCCCGTCACCTTCTTCGCCTTCGCCACCGCCTCGTCAATGGTGCCCACAAACAGGAAGGCACTCTCCGGCAGATCATCGTGCTTGCCCTCGATGATCTCCTTGAAGCCACGGATGGTCTCGGCCAGCGGCACGTAGGTGCCGGGGATACCGGTAAACTTCTCGGACACGTCAAAGGGCTGGGAGAGGAAGCGCTGGATCTTACGGGCACGGGCCACCAGCACCTTGTCATCGTCGGACAGCTCGTCCATACCCATGATGGCGATGATGTCCATCAGCTCGTTATACCGCTGGAGGATGCGCTGGACCTCACGGGCCACGGTGTAGTGCTCCTCGCCCAGGATCTCCGCCGACAGAATGCGGCTGGTGGATTCCAGAGGATCCACCGCCGGATAGATACCCTGGGAAGCGATGGAACGGGACAGCACGGTGGTGGCGTCCAGATGGGCAAAGGTGGTGGCCGGCGCCGGGTCGGTCAGGTCGTCCGCCGGCACGTACACCGCCTGCACCGAGGTGATGGACCCCTTCTTGGTGGAGGTGATACGCTCCTGCAGGGCACCCATTTCGGTGGCCAGGGTGGGCTGGTAGCCCACAGCGGAGGGCATCCGTCCCAGCAGGGCGGACACCTCACTACCGGCCTGGGTAAAGCGGAAGATGTTGTCGATAAACAGCAGCACGTCCTGCCCTTCCTGGTCACGGAAATACTCCGCCATGGTCAGGCCGGACAGACCCACACGCATACGGGCTCCGGGCGGCTCGTTCATCTGACCGTACACCAGGGCGGTCTTTTCCAACACGCCGGACTGCTTCATTTCGTTATACAGATCGTTGCCCTCACGGGTACGCTCACCCACGCCGGTGAACACCGACAGACCGCCGTGCTGCTTGGCGATGTTGTTGATCAGCTCCA
>SVPB01000014.1 GCA_015066065.1 Oscillospiraceae bacterium
GACTGACGGTGGCTCACCACCACACACTAAATTAGAAAGCTCAAGATATTTTGTGAGAGTTCGAAGTCATACGCAAAACGGCCGAAAATATCTTTTTTATAGTCCTTACACAAGTAAAGAGGAGTACCGTTCATCGGTACTCCTCTTTGCTTTGTGCTGGTGACAGGGTTTAAGGCGGCCTCTTGACCCCCGGGTCAGGCTTTGCCTGCGAGCGCCGCCGGTGGCGGATACAGCGAGCAAGGCAAAGGCGCCGCGGTCGAAATTCGCCGAGCGATAGCGAGGGAAGCGAATTTCGGGCACCGCAAGAGGTAGCCGTGAGTTCAAGTCTCGCCACACCTCGCAAAACCGCTTAACGAAAAGCTTTACAGCAATTTTGTAAATGGGATGCGTTTCATTGTGGGAGAAAAGTTTCATCGTGAGTGAGAATAGTTTTATTGTGTTGAAAAAGCGGTTTTTGGGTGATATAATATATAAATAACACATAATTGAAGGGACATTAAATATGAAAATAATTGACCTATTAGAATATGTATACTCAAAATTGCGTACCGAACGCATTTTCCGCTGCTTTATAATTACATACTTGCTACTATGGTGTATCACCAGTTTCCTTATGCTTTTAGATTATGATGACAAAAGATTAGCGATGAGTATATTTGCTCTACTACCGGCAACGATTGGTGTACCTATATACTTTGGACACTATTTCCCCTTGTTTCGTTCCACACAATGGCTACGCAAAAAAGGTGTTGACTTTACACAAGAAATCCGTTTGAAGAAGGCTGTGATATCATTAAAACCTTGTGTGGTAGTCCCTTTTTCCCAAATAGCCTGGATATTTCTCGATCCGTTTTACGGAGAAGACAGTGAACCAATATACTATGGCTTTGCTGAAGACAGCCGATCGCTTATAACAACGCCCCCACAGAAAAAAGCGGAAGCATTGAAAATGAGAAAATAAGGAGATACGGTTATGAAGATCCCGGACGATAAAATGGCGCAGCTCCAACAGATCCTTGTAAAAGACAATGCGTGTGTCGTTGGATTGAAAATTTCTCATGGCTATCAAGGGGTTGGCGGCTCCAACAGCTCGGGGTTTCAGAGCGAAAGCTGTCAGGAATATACCGTGGAACAGCTTGAGGGAATGGCACCCATTCGGGTGCTGGGAACCGAAATCTGCGCCTTAGTCAACGACGTGCTGTATTTCCGACGCGAAGCCGCCGGGCAAATGCAGGTGCACACGATAGCATGCAACGAGGGCGGGTACACTGTTATGGGTGACAGTATCGGCTATGACACCGTCATTGCCGTAAGGGTAGACTTACTGCTGAAGAAAGACTGAAAGGCGCAAAAAACCATCAAAGCCGCGCCGATGTCAGCTCCGTTTTCGGTTGCTTTTCGATGCCGCTTGCAACCCGTCGCAACCATTGCGTTAAGGAGATCATTATGCTGTCTTTCCATGGTGTCGCTTTACAGCACCATCACAAGCCATGCGTAAACCGTCGCACAAAAAAGGTGTGCCGTTCACATGAACGGCACACCTTTATCTTATACACTATGGCGGCGGTACTCGGTCGGGCTGCGGCCGGTATGCTTCTTAAACAGTCGGGAAAAGTAGGCGTAATTGTCAAACCCCAGCTCCCGGGCAATATCCTGGGCACGGCGGTCGGTATCCTCCAACCGGCGGCAGGCTTCCTCCAACCGCCGGCGGGTAACGTACTCTCCCACCGTACAGCCGCAGAAGGTGTGAAACCCCTCGTACAGGGTGTTCTTGGAGACGAACATGGCTTTACACAAGCCCTCCACCGTGAGCTTTTCCCCCAAATGGGCATCCACATACCGGATCACCCGGGTCATCAGCTCGTCATGCCGGATACGGATGGCGTTGTCAAAGAAGACAAGGGGCAGCAGCTCCAGCAGCGCATCCAGCCGGTCTCGGGTCAGGTAGCTGAGCCTGGCATATTCCCGGCGAATATCCTCCGGCAGCCCGTCCAGGTGCCGGTTATCCCGGGCGTGAAAGGTGGGGCGGATGCGACCGATAAAGATGTACGCCACCACCGCCCCTTCCTTGATGATGGGTACGACGGTGTCCAGAATGCCGGCGTGGCAGAGGTGCGATACCGGAGCACGGCTTTGCACACACTTATCCATCAGCTCGTGATCCGAACAGACGCAGGCCATGGGCTGTTCCCGGTGGATGCGCTCACAGAAGGCATCCCGCTCCTTGGTATGGGAGTACAAAACCTGCCGTTCGTGATCCGCCACAGCCATGCTCAGTCCGGTCAGGACACACAGACTGTCCACAATAGCCTTGAGCCGCCCCACGTCGTAGTCAATGTGCATACCGCCACCCCCTTTTCCCTCATCATAAACACCCGTTAGGGTTTTGTCAATACGTTTTTTCTTCTTTAGGGAAGATAAGATAAGTTTTAGGAAGGTAGTGCTATTGACTTGCGGATACCCCTCGCCGTATAATAAAGCGAAAAGGGGGCTTTGGGCCTATGAACGGGTTTTTTCTTATCGTTATCGTCGCCATGATGGTGCTGCAAAACATCGTGCGCAAGCAATACAACCTCAAGCTGGCACAGCCGGGGGTATTCGTCTTTAACGGCACCTCCTGCCTGGCGGCCATGGCGGTGTTTCTGGTCTATTCCAAGGGGGACCTGCATTTTACATGGGCGTTTATCCCCTATGCGGTGCTGTTTGCGGTGTTCTTTGGCATGGCGACCCTGTTTGCCCTGCTGGCCATCCGGACGGGGCCGCTGTCCTTCACCTCCCTCATCATCTCCTACTCCTTAGTCATCCCCACCTTCCTGCTGATGCTGTTGCCCCAGCCGGACGGCGCCAGGGCACCGTCGGTGGGCGCCTTGTTCTACGTGGGCTTTGCCCTACTGCTACTGAGCCTGCTCCTCATCAACAACTACAGCGGCAACAACCGGTTTTCCTTTAAGTGGGTGCTGTTTGCGGTGCTGGCATTCCTGGGCAACGGTCTGTGCTCCACGGTGCAGACCTACCAACAGCGGGTGTTTGCCGGGGCATACAAAAGCGAGCTGATGATCGTTGCTCTGACGCTGCTGGCCGTGCTGTTCTTCCTCCTGGCGGCGTTTGCCGAGCGCACCACGGTGGTGCCCTCTCTCAAGGGCGGTGCGGTGCTGATGGTGATGTACGGCGTGGCGGTGGGGCTGGTCAACCTGCTGGTGATGGTACTGTCCAACAGGATGAACCCCTCCCTCCTATTCCCCCTCATCTCCGGCGGCAATCTGGTGCTGACCAGCGGGGTATCCCTCTTCTTCTATAAGGAGAAACTGACAAAGCTGCAGCTGACCGGCCTATGTCTGGGCATCGGTGCGGTGGTACTGCTGAATATGTAACAGCCGGCGGTGTGTTGTCACAAGCACACCGCCTTTTTTGTTTTGCTCCGGCGGCCTCGATGGTTGACAAATCGACGCTTTTCCTGTAAAATAATGCTGTTAGCATCCAATAGATTGACCGTCTTTCCTCCGAAACAGAAAGACCGTCACGAGGAGGAATCCCCATGCCCGTCACCATAACCGAGGTGTTGACCAACAGGGACATCCGCATTTTTATCAACTTTTCCCGTAAGATGTACAAGGACGTTGAAGCCTACGTGCCCAGCTTTATCGGGGACGACAAGGACGACTGGGATCCCCGTAAAAACCCGGCCTTCACCTACTGCGAGGCCAAGCGCTGGCTGGCGTGGAAGGACGGCAAGCCGGTGGGGCGCATCGGTGCCATCCTCAGCCACAAGGCCAACGATAAGTGGGGCACCAACCGGATGCGGTTCTCTCAGATGGACTTTATCGACGACCCGGAGGTGTCCGCCGCTTTGTTTGGGGCGGTGGAGCAGTGGGCCGCCGAAAAGGGCTGTGACCAGATCCACGGTCCTCTGGGCTTCACCGACATGGACCGGGAAGGCATGCTGGTGGACGGCTTTGATAAGCGCAACATGTTTATCACCTACTACAACCACCCCTACTACAACGAGCACATGGAGCGTCTGGGCTACCGCAAGGACGTAGACTGGGTGGAATACAAGATATACACCCCCTCTCCCGACAGCCCCGAGGCGGTCAAGCTGCACCGCATTGCGGAGCACGTCAAGCGCAGCCGGGGACTGCACGTGGCAGATATCAAGACCCGGTTTCATATGAAATCCCTGGTGGGGCAGGTGTTTGCTCTGGCCAACGAAGCCTATTCCCCTCTGTACGGCATGGTGGAGCTGACCGACGAGCAGATAAAGCGCTACGCCAGCAACTTTATCCCCCTGCTGGATCCCCGGTACACCTGCTTTGTACTCAATCAGCAGGAGGAGCTGGTAGCCTTTGGCATCAGCGCCCCCTCTCTGGCCAGTGCTATGAAAAAAGCCAAGGGACACATGCTGCCCTTCGGCTGGGTGCATCTGCTCAAGAACCTGATCAAAAACGATGCGCTGGATATGTTCCTCATTGCGGTCAAGCCGGAGCTGCAGGGTGCCGCCATCAACGCCATCATCCTCGACAAGCTGATCCAGAGCGCCGCCAAGGGCGGTATCCGGTACGCCGAGACCGGCCCTCAGCTGGAGACCAACGCCAAGATCCTGGCGCAATGGAAGCTGTTTGATAAGGAGCTGCACAAGCGCCGCCGGTGTTACATAAAAGATATCTGATCAAAAAAACGGGGTGCCGCCGGCACCTCGTTTTTACTTGCATATTTTGGAAGAATGGTATATACTAAAGATAATTAACAGAAAGGGGTGAGTGCATGAGCCGTATCGGTATACTGGGCGCCGGCACCTTTGGTGTGGCGCTGGCACGGATGCTCTGCCGCAACGGTCACGACGTGACCCTGTGGTCGGCGGTTGCATCCGAGATCGAGCATCTGCGGCGTACACACGCCCACCCCCATCTCCCGGAGGCGGTCATCCCGGAGGCCATCCGGCTGACCACCGACGACGCCACCGTCTGTCAGGAGCAGGATATCCTGCTGTTTGCAGTATCCTCCCCCTACGTGCGGTCAACGGCGGCGCGGATGCGCCCCCACATCCCTGACGGCCAGATCATCGTGGACGTGGCCAAGGGCATGGAAGCGGACACCCTCCTGACCATGTCCCAGGTGATCAGCAAGGAGATCCGGCAGGACGGCCGGCACCCTCACCTGCATCTGGTGGCGCTGTCCGGCCCCACCCATGCTGAGGAGGTGGCCCGGGACCTTCCCACCACCATTGTGTCCGCCTGCGACGACCTTACGGTGGCCCAGCAGGTGCAGGAGATATTCTCCAACACCTGTATGCGTGTATACACCAACGAGGATATGCACGGGGTGGAGCTGTGCGGTGCCATGAAGAACATCATTGCCTTAGCCGCCGGCATTTCCGCCGGGCTGGGGTACGGGGACAACGCCAAGGCGGCGCTGATCACCCGAGGCATGGCGGAGATCACCCGGCTGGGCACCGCCATGGGCTGTGCCGAATCCACCTTCCGGGGCCTGGCCGGTATCGGTGACCTGATCGTCACCGCCACCAGTGTCCACAGCCGCAACAACCGTGCCGGTACGCTTATCGGGCAGGGCTACACCCCTGCCCAGGCCACCCAGGAGGTGGGGATGGTGGTGGAAGGCATCCACGCCCTCCCGGCCGCCATCAAGCTGGCCCAGCAGTACGGGGTGGATATGCCCCTGATCAGCGCCGTTGACCGGGTGGTCAACCAGGGTGCGGATCCGGCGGCCACCGTCCACCAGCTCATGAGCCGCCAGCGCACCTCCGAAAACGAACCGGCGCCGGCCGGTCTGCAGTACGAGCGCTCCTTACTGGACAGCAAGAAGGGCCACGGCATGAAGCGTGTCATCACCTACGGCTCCTTTGACCTGCTCCATTACGGGCACATCGACCTCCTGCGCCGTGCCAAGGCCATGGGCGATTATCTGGTGGTGGCCCTGTCCACCGATGCGTATCATCAGCAAAAGGAGGGGCGCCCCTCCCACATCCCCTATGCGCAACGCAAAGCCCTGCTGGAAAGCATCCGGTACGTGGACCTGGTCATCCCGGAACAGGGAGAGGACCAAAAGCCCCAGGACTTCCGGGAACACCGTATCCACGCCCTTGTCATGGGAGACGACCGGACAGGGCAATTTGACCACCTACAGCAGTACGGGGTAGAGGTAGTGTACCTGCCCCCTGCCCCTGCGATCGCCACCACCCCAGTCAAAAACAATCAGAACAGCGAGGGATAAGCTATGAAGTACGATTATCTAGTGGTCGGTGCCGGCCTGTATGGCGCCGTCTTTGCCCATGAAGCCAAGAAAGCCGGCAAGCAGGTGCTGGTCATTGACAAGCGCCCCCATGTGGCCGGCAACGTGTACACCGAGCCGGTGGAGGGCATTCAGGTGCACCGGTACGGCGCCCACATCTTCCACACCAACCTCAAGCGTGTGTGGGACTACGTGGGGCAGTTTGCCACCTTCAACCGGTTCACCAACGCCCCGGTGGCCAACTACCACGGGGAGCTGTTCTCCCTGCCCTTTAATATGTATACCTTTAATAAGATGTGGGGGGTGGTGACCCCGGAGGAGGCCGCCGCCAAGATCGAGGAGCAGCGCCAGGCCGCCGGTATCACCGATCCGCAGAACTTAGAGGAGCAGGCCATCTCGCTGGTGGGCACCGACATCTACGAGAAGCTCATCAAGGGCTACACCGAGAAGCAGTGGGGCCGCCCCTGCACCGAGCTGCCCCCCTTCATCATCAAGCGGCTGCCGGTGCGGCTGACCTTTGATAACAACTACTTTAACGCCCTGTACCAAGGCATCCCGGTGGGTGGCTACACCCGGATGGTGGAAAACATGCTGGAGGGCATCGAGGTGCGGCTGAACACCGACTATCTGGCCGACAAGGAGGCGCTGGATGCGCTGGCGGATAAGGTGGTATACACCGGCCCCATCGATGCGTACTTTAACTTCGCTCTGGGCACCTTGGAGTACCGTTCGGTGCGGTTTGAAAACGAGACGCTGGATATCCCCAACTACCAGGGCAACGCCGCCGTCAACTACACCGACCGGGAGAGCCCCTACACCCGCATTATCGAGCACAAGTGGTTCGAGTTCGGTAAGGATGCCGAGGGCAACGACCTGCCCAAGACGGTCATTTCCATGGAGTACAGCTCCGAGTGGAAGCCGGGTGACGAGCCCTATTACCCGGTCAACGACGAGAAGAACGGGGCGCTGTACCATCGGTACAAGGAGCTGGCCGACCGGGAAGAAAAGGTCATCTTCGGCGGCCGCTTAGGCGAGTACAAGTACTACGACATGGATGCGGTCATCGCCTCCGCCCTGTCCCTGTGTGACCGGGAGCTGTAAGAGAATCATAAAAAAGAGGACGAAGCGTGCGCTTCGTCCTCTTTTGTTTATTCTTCCCCATCCAGCAAAGCATCGTAAGTGGTTTCCAACACATCCCGGATAGCACGAAGCTGACTGGCTTGTACGTGCTGGGTACACCGTTCGATCTTGACCAGACATTCCCGGGTCATATCACAGCCACCGATCTGCAGCAGCCGCACCAGATCGGTCTGTCCCAACCCTTTCTGCCGTCGTATCCGACGAATATTGTCACCGATCCGCACGTCCTGCTTCACCTTTTGTTCCATTTTATCGCCCCCATATGGACCAAAATTAGTCCTTATGGGTTTATTTTATGTCTTTTTTATGATATAATGGGACTCATACTAGTCCACTTTAGGAGAGGATACTATGTTTACCTGTTTTTGTTGCGGTCACCGTGACACACCCGAAGCAATCTACCCACTGCTTTTCAAAGCTGTTTGTACACTGATGGAGCAACACAAGGTCATCGACTTTCTGGTAGGCCACCGGGGAAATTTTGATCAGTTAGCCGCCAGAGCCGTTAAGGAGGCAAAAAAGAGGTATCCGCAGGCACGTCTTACCCTGCTCCTCAGCCATCTGCCGCCAACGCCTCTGTCACCCGGCTTTGACGACTCCCTTTATCCCGAGGGGCTGGAAACCGTACCAAAACGGCTGGCTATCTGTCGGGCCAATCAATTAGCCGTTGTCACCAGTGATTGCTTGTTGTGCTACATATGTCACAGCCCCTCCAACACGGGAAAGCTGTTGCCCTATGCGCAGGGACGAGGGATACCCGTTTATAATCTGGCTCATGAGGAAGGTCTGTAAGAGCGTTTCCATCGGTAGCGAAAAACACAGACTGGTTTGAGGGAAGTAAAAAAGAGGACGAAGCGTGCGCTTCGTCCTCTTTTGTTATTCTTCCGGCAAACAGGCGGTCTGTTCCTCTTGCTCCTCCGCCGGCGGCTGGGGGTTAAACCGGTAGGCACGCAGGGGCTTGCCCACCGCCTGGCACCGGTCGATGACATACTTGGTGCCCCGGGAGATGCCGTCCCACAGAGCGATGACCAGGTCGGCGTAGTCGATGATCTGGTCGTTGCGGCGGATGGGTGCCGCCCGGCCGTACCGGTCGTATTCCGGCAGGAACTCGGTGTATAAAAGGCCACTTTCCTCCGCAAACTTCCGGGCGCAGGTATCCACGCCCAGAGCGCCGCCGGATACGATCTCGGTGGTCTCCTCCGGGACAAAAGCGTCTATGTCGGTGATCTTCAGGGTTCGGGAACCAATGATGGCTACTTTCATCACAAGTCCTCCTTCAGCACGATCTTACCGGTCTCATCCACCCGGAGAGACACGGCAGTAAGCGGATCGTCGTGGCGACGAACAATGGCTTCTGCCACGGGGTTTTCCACCTGACGGCGGATGGCGTTGCGCAGGTCACGGGCCCCTCGCTTGCCGCCATGGGACTGCTCAGCCAGCACCCGGGGCACCGCCTCCTCCCACGTGAGGGTGATCCCCCGTTCCTTCAGAGGCTCGACCAGCTCGGTTAACATGAGCACCGCAATCGAGGCGTAGGTGTCCACGCTCAGGGGCTGGAAGAACACCACCTCGTCCACACGGCCGATAAACTCGGGGCGCAAAAAGTCGCTGAGCGCCTTGACCGCCCGTTCCCGGGCGGCTTCACCGGCGGTCTGGCCGAAGCCCATAAGGCTGTCCCGGCGCTCGCTGCCGGCGTTGGAGGTCATCACGATCACGGTGTTCTCAAAGTTGACGGTGCGGCCGTGGGCGTCGGTGACCCGGCCTTCGTCCAGGATCTGCAGCAGGATGTTGAGCACGTCCGGGTGCGCCTTTTCGATCTCGTCAAACAGAATGACCGAGTAGGGCTTGCGCCGCACCTTTTCGGTGAGCTGGCCGGCCTCGTCGTACCCCACGTAGCCGGGGGGCGAGCCGATGAGCCGGGAAACGGCGTGCTTCTCCATAAACTCCGACATATCCAGCCGGATCAGGGTCTCGGGGGTGTCAAACAGCTGGGCGGCCAGCACCTTGACCAGCTCGGTCTTGCCCACACCGGTAGAACCCACAAAGATGAAAGAGGCTGGACGGCGGCGAGGGCTTATCTGCACCCGACTGCGGCGGATGGCGGCGGCCACCGCCTGTACCGCTTCCTCCTGCCCGATGACCCGGGCACGCAGGTGCTCCTCCAACTGTGCCAGCTTGCCCAGCTCACTCTCCTGCACCTTGGAGGCCGGGATGCCGGTCCACAGCTCGATGACCTTGGCCAAAGCCTCCTCGGTGACCGGGGCGGCGGTGGCTTCCTCCTTGATGGACGCCAGCTGCTCCTCCACCTGCATGAGCTGTGCCCGGGTGTTGGCCAGGGCTTCATAATCCTTCTCCTCGGCGGCCATCACAGACTCCTCCTGCTCCTGCAGGGTGGCCTGCTGGCGCAGCAGCGCCGCATAGGTGTCCGCCGCCTTGTTGGCCAATGCCGTGGCGGCACAGGCCTCGTCCAGCAGGTCGATGGCCTTATCCGGCAGATACCGGTCGGTGATATAGCGCTCGGACAGCGCCACCGCCCGGCGCAGCACCGTGTCGGTGACCCGGACGCCGTGGTAGCCCTCATAGTATTCCCGTACCCCTTGCAGGATGGCAAAGGCGTCCTCCACCGAGGGCTCCTCCACCGTCACCGGCTGGAACCGGCGCTCCAAGGCGGCATCCTTCTCAATGTGCTTGCGGTATTCGTTAAAGGTGGTGGCACCGATGACCTGCACCTCGCCCCGGGACAAGGCCGGCTTGAGAATGTTGGCGGCGGAGAGGCTTCCCTCCGCATCCCCGGTACCCACCAAGGTGTGCACCTCGTCAATAAACAGGATAATGTTGCCGGCCGCCTTGACCTCCTGGATCAGCCCCTTGATGCGGCTCTCAAACTGGCCGCGGAACTGGGTGCCAGCCACCAAAGCGGTCATATCCAGCAGTAACAGCTCCTTGCCCTGCAAACGGGGCGGCACCTCGCCGGCGGCCATGCGCAGCGCCAGACCTTCCGCAATGGCGGTCTTGCCCACACCGGGTTCACCAATGAGGCAGGGGTTATTCTTGGTGCGGCGGGAGAGAATCTGGGTGACCCGGTAGATCTCCCGTTCCCGGCCTACGGTACGGTCGATCTTACCCTCTCTGGCCCGGGCGGTCAGATCGGTGCAATACTGGGAGATGTGCTTGCGGCTCGGCTCCTTGGGGGCACGCTTTTTCTTATCCGCAGGGGCGTCATCCACCGGTTCCCCCTCCAAGGGAGGCTCCTTTGCCGGCTGGGGGCCGTTGCCAAACAAGCTCTGCAGGAAGGGGAACACCGGCGCACCGCCGGGGGTGAAATCCTCCTCGCCCTCCTCCCCGGAAACGGCCATCATCTCCTCCATCTGCTGGTTCATCTGCTCCATATCCTCGTCGCTGATGCCAAACTTCTCCAGCATATCGTTGACCGGCTTGATGCCCAGCTCCTTGGCGCAGGACAGACAGTAGCCCTCGTTGGCGCTTTCGCCGCCCTCTACCCGGGTGACAAACACCACGGCCGGTCGTTTTTTACATCGGGTGCAAATGATCATATGGTTTCACCTTTCTCGTCAACGGGGGATTCCTGACCGTAGCGGTCCGGCCGCCACAGGCGCAGGAAGATACGCAGATAGCCTATGAACGCAAACACCGTCAGGCCAATGACCACCGCAATCAAAGCGGTAGGCAGCCACGGCGCATGGACCGCCATCCAGTCGTGCCACAGCACCAGGCTGGCCATAATGGTGTAAAAGGCGATGGTGTAGAGCTTGCCAAACCACTTGGCGCCACGCACCTCGTTGCGGTGGCGCAGCAGCAATAAGCCGCCGATGGCCTGACACAGCTCCTTGGCAAAGCACAGCACCGCCACCGGAATGATGACCCGGTACCGGGTGGACAGACAGATGACCACCATCACCTGCGTCAGCTTATCCGCCACCGGATCAAGGAGCTTGCCCATCTCGGTGATCTGGTTAAAGTGCCGGGCAATAAACCCGTCCAGACAATCGGTCAAGCCGGACAGCGCCAGCACGCCGAAGGCCCAGTAATCCCATCGCTCCCCCTGCAGATACAGCACCGCAAACAGCGGCACCAATCCCAGACGTACCAGGGACAGGATGTTGGGTATGCTCCACTTCCACGGAATATTAAACAACTGCATTGAAAACACCTTCTTTAAACGTTGCAGGCTTTTTTATTGCGGCATGACGCCAAGGATGCTGGTCACCACATCGCCAAAGGGGTTGATGCTGACCAGCCACTCCAGCAGGGTCGTGTCCGCCAACACGGTGGGGGTGATCAAGCTCTCGGACGTGCCGGTCACCGCCAGCACCTGCGCCACGCAAGCGAGGATGAGCGCCCACAGCACGCCGTTGATGGCGCCGGGGATCAACCCGAGACCCCGGTTCAGGCTGCGCAGCAGGGGGAGACGGCAGACCTTATCCAACAGCCGCACCAGCAGGGAGCCGAGCAGGCTGGTGACCGAAAACAGCACAAAGCCCAGAAGCATCTCCATCATGGGCAACACCAGCGGCCGTACCACGGTGGTCTGCACCTCGTGGGCGATGGCCGCCGCCGGGGCGGTGGGATCCACCTGCTCCATGAGAGAGGCGCCGTCGGTCACGCCGCCGTTACCCAGCAGGTTGCGGATGTAGCCCGGCAGGGCATCCAGGGCGGTATCCGCCTTGGCGGTCATGTCCCGGGTGCTGTCATCCACCAGATGGGTGGTGAGGGTCTCCTCCACCTCCGGCGCTACCGTGCCGTCGTACAGCGATTCGGCCAGAGGGCCGCTGAGAAGCAACGCCACCAGCAACGCCAGCACGAAGGCCAGCAGGCGGCCCAAGGTCTTGACAAAGCCCTTGCGCCAGCCACTCCAGATACAGAACGCTACCACTAAAATAACCAACAGATCAAGTACATATGCCATCATGGTTCCCTCCATTACTGTAAATCATACGACTGAATCAAATTAAGCCCCAATACCACGGCCGCATCCCCGGTGAGGACACACCGCTGGCCGTCCGCTTCAATAGAGGCGGTGCCCCCGGCACCGGCGGCAGATATCGCCTGCACCCGGTTGTCGGTAAGCACCAGGAACCGGTCGCCGTCGGTGGACACATGCCGGAACTCCCCTTCAAAAGCCACCTCGGCATGGGGGGCAGCGGCGGTATCCAGCACCACCACCGAGCCGGAGGCGGTATCTCCATAATCCCGCAGCACCAGGGCGACCCCCTTGCTGCCGACCACGCCGCCCAACACCCGGCGATCGCCGGCCATGTAGGTGGTAGGGGTGCCGGTAGCGGTATCCACCAGCAGGACACCCGTCTCGCCTATGGCGGCCAGATGCCCGTCGTCCATATATTCCAGCCGGTACAGCAGGGTGTCCGGCAGGGTGTGGGTAAACACCGCTTCACTGCTGGTGCCCACCGTAGGGAAAATCGCCACCGTGCTGTGGATCACCCCGGCAGAGGCTTCCACGCTGAGCATGGCCAGCCGGTCGCCCTCGGAGGACAGCGCCACGCCGGTCGCCAGCTTGGTGCGGCTGCGCGCGTATACCTGCTCCCCCGTCTTGTCGTACACCGTCACCTGCACCGCATAGTTCTGCAGGCCACGGGTCATCACCGCAAAGCGGCCCTCCTCATTGAGCGCCACCGAGAGTATCCGTTCCTTGGCGGTCAGCTCGGTCTCCAGACCGGAACGGGTGTACAGCTGTACCCGTTTCCCGTTCTGCTCGGCCAGGAGCACGTACTCCCCGGCGGTGCGCACCAGAGGGTTGCTGTAGGTGCAGGCGTGACGGTTGACCTCCGCCCCGTCCTCGTTGTAAAACACCAGATAGCTGTCGCTGACCGCTACCACATATTCCTCCGCCCGGTCCAGGGTCACCACGTTGGTGCCGGACACGTCCACCGGGAAGGTGCCGGCGGAGGTGGTGAAGGAATCACGCAGCCGGGCAATCAGCTTATCCGGTGCCAGGGTATCCCAATGGCGCCACAGCACCACCGCCAGCACCACCACTACGGTGAGGATGAGCAGCCGGCGCAGCATGATGAACCGGGACCGGCGGCGACGACGGCGCCGCTTATCCTGCGTGCTGGGCGCGCGCTCCGGGGCGGTCGTTTGCTTATCACCCACGCCGGTCAACTCCTTTCATCATAGAATACTTCCTGCAGGCACAGACCGTGAGCCGGTGCGGTCGCTCCAGCACGGGCACGATCGGCGCTGGCCAGGATAGCCGGAAGATCGGCGGCGGCAAGACGGCCGTCGGCGATGTCCAGCAAGGTGCCTACCATAATGCGCACCATATTATACAGGAAGCCGTCGGCTTCCACCGTAAACAGAACCATATCCCCTTGTCGGGTCACGGTGCACCGGGTGACGGTGCGTACCGTCCCCTGCACGTCGCTACCCGCCGAGCAGAAGCCGGCAAAGTCGTGGGTGCCCACGTAGGCTGCCGCCGCTGCATGGAGAGCATCCACATCCAGCGGGCGGTTGCGGTGCAGAGCGTACCGGGCGTAGATGGGATGGCGCTGAGCGCCGTTCCAGATGCGGTAGACATACCGCTTGCCCAAGGCCTGGTACCGGGGATGGAAATCCGCCGGCCGTTCGATCGCTTCGGTCACCGCCATGTCCTCGGGGAGATGAAAGTTGAGGGCACTGCACAGCTTGTTGCCACGCAAGGGACTATCGGTATCGAAGGTACAGCAGAATCGGTCTGCATGTACCCCGGCATCGGTACGGCTGCAGCCAATGACCCCGGAGCGTACCCCGGTAACCGCTTCAATAGCGTCCTGCAGGGTCTCCTGCACCGTACGCACGCCCGGCTGTACCTGCCAACCGTGGAAGGCGGTACCGTCGTACCGCAGGGTAAGCTGTAGTCGCATGGGAACCGCCTCCTTTGTCGTCGTTACCGGTGCTTAGGCCAGCACCGAACCCAGTTGATTGAGCAGGAACAGCCCGATCATCAGCGCCAGCATCACGGTCAGGGTCAGCCAATCCCGGCCGGCGGTGCGTAACCGCTTCATCCGGGTGCGGCCTTCTCCTCCCCGGTAGCACCGGCATTCCATGGCCATGGCCAGGTCGTATGCCCGGCGGAAGGAGGAGATAAACAGAGGGATGATCACCGGGATCAGCGCCTTGATGCGGCGCAAAAGACCGCCGCTTTCCATGTCGGCGCCCCGGGCCTTCTGGGCGGACATGATCTTGTGGGTCTCCTCCATAAGAGTGGGAATAAAACGCAGAGCGATGGTCATCATCATGGCCAGCTCGTGGGCGTTGATGCGGATGATCTTAAGGGGGCGCAGTACCGCCTCGATGGCATCGGTCAACGCCGTGGGGGTGGTGGTATAGGTCAGCAGAGAGCTGCCAATGATCAGGCAGATGATACGGGCGGACAGGAATGCCGCCGTGATCAGGCCTTGGGTGGTCACACGCAAGAAGCCCCAGTGCACCAGGGTGGTGCCGCCGGTGACATAGAAGATGTTGAGCACCGAGGTGAACAGCACCAGGAACAGAATGGGCTTGACGCTGCGCCAGATCAGCCGCAGGGGCAGCCGGGACAGTAGGACCGCCGCCAGCAGGAAGCCTGCCGCTGCCGCCAGACCGTACCAGTTACGGGGCAGAAACACCGCCACCATATAGAGTAAGGTCAGCAAAAGCTTCATCCGGGGGTCCAGACGATGCAGGAGAGAACGGCCGGGAAAATACTGGCCGATGGTGATATCCGTCAGCATCCGGCGTCACCCCCTAACAGCGGCAACAGCCGTTCCACCGCTTGGGAAACGGTGTACACATCGGTGCCCACGTCCACGCCCTGCTCACGCAGGTACAGCATGATCTGGGTCACCGCCGGCACGGTCAGCCCCATCGCCTGCAGCTGATCGGCCCGGGAAAACACCCCTTGCACCGTGTCCAGCATGGCCACGGTACCTTGGTCCATCACCAGCACCCGATCAGCGACCCGGGCAATATCCTCCATGCTGTGGGAAACCAACAGCACGGTGGCGCCGCTGCGGGCACGATAATCTTCGATAAGAGACAGCACCCGTTCCCGACCCCGGGGGTCAAGACCGGCGGTGGGTTCATCCAGCACCAGAATGTCCGGCTCCATGGCCATCACGCCGGCAATAGCCGCCCGGCGCTTTTCGCCTCCGGACAGGTCGAAGGGCGATTTATCCAACAGCTCCTCCGGCAAACCCACGTATCCGGCGGCCAGCCGTACCCGGCGGTCGATCTCTGCCTCGTCCAGCCCCATATTGCGAGGGCCAAAGGCAATGTCCTTATAGATGGTGTCCTCAAACAGCTGGTACTCGGGATACTGGAATACCATGCCCACCCGGAACCGCACCCGGCGGATCTCCTTGGGCTTCTCCCAGATATCCTCCCCGTCCAGCAGGACCTTGCCCTCGGTGGGGCGCAGAAGGCCGTTGAGATGCTGCACCAAGGTGGATTTGCCCGAGCCGGTGTGGCCGATGATACCCAGCAGCTCCCCCGGTCGGGTGCAAAAAGACACCGCATGCACCGCCTGCTTCTCAAAGGGAGAGCCGGCGGCGTAGGTGTAGGTTAAGTTTTGTACCTCCAGTACAGCCATGGTCAAACGCCTTTCTTCTTAGCAATCAATGGGATAAGGGCCGCCGCACATTCCTCCGGCGTGAGTATATCCTGGGGCAGCGCCACGCCAGCCTGCCGCAAGGCGGCGCACAGCGCCGTGGGCTGGGGCACGTCCAGACCCACCTGCCGCAGGCGGTCACCGTCCGCAAACACCTCACGGGGGGTGCCGTCCGCCAGCACCAAGCCGTCGTCCACCACCACCACGCGGTCAGCCAAGGCCGCTTCTTCCATATAGTGGGTGATCAGCACCACCGTCATCCCTTGTTCCCGGTTCAGCCGGCAGACGGTGTCCAGCACCTCCCGGCGCCCGGCCGGGTCCAGCATGGCGGTGGGTTCGTCCAGCACCAGACAGGAGGGGTGCATGGCCAGCACCCCGGCAATGGCGATGCGCTGTTTCTGGCCACCGGACAGTTTATGCGGCGAATGGGTGCGGTAGTCCAGCATATCCACCGTGCGCAGGGCTTCTTCCACCCGTTCCACGATCTCCGCCGGAGGGACACCCAAGTTTTCCGGTCCGAAGGCCACGTCCTCCTCCACCACGGTGGAGACCAGCTGGTTGTCCGGGTTCTGCAATACCATCCCCACCAGCCGGCGTACCGGATAGGTGTTGTCCGGGTCGGTGGTATCCATCCCGTCCACCAGCACCTTGCCGCCGGTGGGCAGAAGGATGGCGTTAAAATGCTTGGCCAAGGTGGATTTACCCGAACCGTTGTGGCCTAACAGCGCCACGAACGATCCCTTCTCAATGGTCAGGTCGATGCCGCGCAGTACCGCCGGAGGCACCAGATCGTGTTCCCCGTCAGCTTCGTATTGAAAATGTACGTCCTGCACCTCGATCATCGGCACAGACCTCCTTCTGTATCGCTGTCAGTCAGCCCGCCACAGCGCCGTGGCGCCGCAGGGCAGGGTCATCCCGGTGGCGGTCACCGGCAGACCGATCTCGTCCGCCTCCAGACGACCGCCCACCTTCCGGGGCATCAAAGAGCCCAGCACATACTGCATCACCGAGGGGCTCAGCCCGGTGGTGTAGGAATTGATGAGGAAAAAGAGGGGGGTATCCGACAACAGCCGTACACAGTCTGCCACCAGAGGGTAGATCTGCTCCTCCAGCTTCCACACCTCACCCCCGGGGCCGCGCCCGTAGGAGGGAGGATCCATGAGAATGCCGTCGTAGGTATTGCCCCGGCGCAGCTCACGCTGCACAAACTTGCCGCAGTCATCCACCAGCCAACGCATGGGGCGGTCGGCCAGGCCGGAGGCCACGGCGTTCTCCCGTCCCCAGGCCACCATGCCCTTGGAGGCATCCACATGGGTCACGTGGGCACCTGCCTGCAGACACGCTAAGGTGGCGCCGCCGGTGTAGCCAAACAGGTTGAGTACCCGGATGGGGCGGCCGGCATCCCGGATGAGGGATGCCATCAGATCCCAGTTGACCGCCTGCTCGGGAAACAGGCCGGTGTGCTTAAAGCCCATGGGCTTGAGGGCAAACCGCAGGTCACCGTAGGTGATCTGCCAGCTGTCCGGCAAAGGACGCAGACGTTCCCATTGTCCGCCGCCGGTGTTGGAGCGATGGTACCGGGCATGGGCCTGCTGCCACCGGGGATCCCGACGGGGGGTGTCCCACAGGATCTGGGGATCCGGGCGGATGAGCAGGATGTCCCCCCACCGTTCCAGCCGTTCCCCTCGGGAGGCATCCAGCAGTTCATAGTCTTTCCATTGTGAAGCGGTTCTCATACCACAACATCCTTACAGCATAGTCTGGCCGTGAGGCTCCAGCCCCAGATGCTTGTAGGCCGCCGGAAGCACCACGCGGCCTCGTGGTGTCCGCCCCAAAAAGCCGATCTGCATCAGATAAGGCTCCAGCACATCTTCAATGGTCACCGATTCTTCCCCAATCATGGCCGCCAGGGTCTCCAGACCCACCGGGCCTCCGTTATAATGGGTGATCATGGCGGTCAGCATCCGCCGGTCGCCGGCGTCCAACCCCAGCGCATCGACCTCCATGCGGTCCAGTGCCTCACAGGCGGTACGGCGGTCGATGACACCGTTGTTGAGCATCAGGGCAAAATCCCGCACCCGTTTAAGCAGGCGGTTGGCCAGACGGGGGGTACCCCGGGAACGGGAAGCGATCTCCAGCGCTCCCTCCGGCTCGCAGGGAACCTCCAGAATACGGGCGGAGCGAGAAACGATCTGCGCCAATTCCGCCGGGCTGTATAATTCCAGCCGCAGAACAACGCCAAACCGGTCACGCAACGGAGCAGAAAGCTGTCCGGCACGGGTGGTAGCTCCTACCAAGGTGAACCGCTGCAGCGGCAGATGGATGGACGCCGCCCCCTGCCCCTTGCCGTTAATAATGTCAATGGCAAAGTCCTCCATCGCCGGATAGAGGATCTCCTCCACCGTCCGGGGCAGGCGGTGGATCTCATCGATGAACAGCACGTCCCCCTCGTCCATGTTGGTCAGCAGGGCCGCCAGATCACCGGGGCGTTCCAGCGCCGGTCCGGAGGTAATGCGGAAGTTGACCCCCAGCTCGTTGGCGATGATGGCCGCCAGGGTAGTCTTGCCCAAGCCGGGAGGGCCGTACAGCAGCACGTGATCCAACGCCTCATGACGGATCTTGGCCGCATCGATAAACACCGCCAGATTCTCCTTGACCTTATCCTGACCGATATATTCCCGCAGGGCCCGCGGGCGCAGGGGATTATCCCCGTCGTCCTCCGGCAGATAGTCCGGGGACACCAGGCGATTCTCAAAATCCATCTCTCTTTCGTCCATGGCAAAGCCCTCCTTTGGGGGGATAGTGACATTACGCCACTATGCTATTATAGTAGTATATCATACTTCCTTATAAAAAGAAAGGGTCAGAACCAAAAAAGTCCGGCAAAGATGTAAAATATTTGTGTATAAAACAAAGCAGACGGAGCGATGTCACTCCGTCTGCTGATCCATGACTTGCAGCACCCGGTCGGCGATCTGCCGCATGCCGGCCGCCGTGGGATGCCCGTTCTGCTTGTCAATGTGGCTGAAAACCACCGGGATGGCTCCGTTGTGCCGGGCAGCCACCTCCAGCGTGGTGGTAATTTCCGGCTTGAGATCGGTGTTTATCAGGCAGTACACCGCCGCCCGGGGCGCCGCCTGCCGCAAAGCGGCAAAAAAGTGCCCAATGGCCGGCAACACCGCGTAAAGATCCTTTTCTTCTGCTCCCTCCAGCAGGGGTTCCCCCAAAGGGCCGCCCGTCCAGCTGTCGTTGGTGCCGCCGAACACCAGCACGGTGTCGATGGCGTTCTTCTCAAAGAAGCCCTCCTCCACCAGACAGCGCAGGCGGTAGATAAAGGAGGAGGAGCGAGACCGATCCACCCCGTTGTAACCGGTATAGCAGATGGTGGAGCCAGACCAGCTGTCGTTACGCACCAAGGTCAGGGGCGCCTCGGCCGCCACCAGATGCCACCAGGTCTTGTCCGCTGTCTCCACGTCCAGACCGGGATAATACGGCTCGTACCCCTCCGGAATACACCCGGCAAAGGTGGAATAGCTGTCTCCGAAAATAAGTGCCCGTTTCATCACGATACCTCCCCATGTCGTAGCCTACATACAAGAAAGGCTCTGTCCCGGTGGGACAGAGCCTTAATGTTGTCTGTACAGACGGGATCAGGCGTTGGCCTTCTTGGCGAGGGCGGACTTTTTACGAGCCGCAGTATTCTTGTGCAGCAGTCCCTTCGCGACAGCCTGGTCGATCTTCTTGGTAGCGACGCGCAGCGCCTCTTCCTTATTCTCACCCGTAGCGATCGCGGCATTGGCCTTCTTGATCTCGGTCTTCAGAGCAGAGCGGTTGGCCTTGTTGCGAGCCGTCTTGACTGCGATGACCTTTACACGCTTTTTAGCGGATTTGATGTTAGGCATAGTCACACCTCCTAGATTAAAGTAAATCACGCACATGATATATTACCACCTTTGTTGCGAAAATGCAACTAAAATTTTTTCAAAACGGGAAATTTATGTGATTTGGTGGGAAAATCTCGCTTTTTACGGGGTATGATAGGGTAGAATAAACAACAAACAGGAGGCGCTGTTATGCAAGCACGCACCGATCTGGCCATTGAAGCCACCCCCGGACGGGTGACCGCCAACGGAGAGGAGGTCTCTCTGAGCGAGGCGATCTACGGCCGTCTGCGCATCTCCCGGCTGCAGGTGCGCTCCGAGCGTGCCGCCCGGCAGATGGGCAAGCCCCGGGGGCGGTACGTTACCGCCCAGTTTCCTCCCCTGTCGGATGACGAAAAGGGACTGGCCAACTACGCCGAACACATCGGTAACGAGCTGCAAAGTCTGTTGCCCACCACCGGCACGGTGCTGGTCGTGGGGTTGGGGAACCGGACGGTGACCCCGGATACACTGGGGCCGGCCACCGCCGATATGGTGCTGGCGACCCGGCATATCCGGGGGGAATTTGCCCGGACGGTGGGTCTGCAGGACCTGCGGCCCACGGCGGTGCTCACCCCGGGGGTGCTGGGGCAGACCGGCACCGAGAGTGGCGAGATCGTCCGGGGTGTCTGCCGGGAGGTACAGCCGGCGGCGGTGATCGTAGTGGATGCGCTGGCCGCCCGCAGCCCGGACAGACTGGGCTGTACCGTCCAGCTGTGTGACAACGGCATTGCGCCCGGCTCCGGGGTGGGCAATGACCGGCAGCCCCTCAACCGGGAGCTGCTGGGGGTACCGGTCATCGGTCTGGGGGTTCCCACGGTGGTGGATGCCGCCGCATTGGTGGAGGCGTATCTCCCCGGCACCCGTCCCACCGCCGATTTTCCGCCGATGATGGTCACCCCCCGGGAGATCGACCTGACGGTCAGCCGTGCCGCCCGGCTGTTGGCCATGAGCATCCACCGGGCACTGCAGCCGGGGTATTCCCCCACCGATCTCATCAGCGTAGCCAGTCGCTGAAAATAGCGGGAAATAGCGCTCTCCGACCCATCCGCCCCGGAACCGGCACAAACCGGGGCGTTTTGCGCCCTTCCTTTGACAGGTTTTACACACCGCTTGTCCTATACTAACCGTAGGAAAGGAAGGGACTTCTATGAAACGAACCGACACCGCCATCTTACGCCGGCAGGCGCACACCGTACCGGCCTCCTTGAGCCTTCTGTGGTGCTTATACGGTCTGCTGGCGCCCCGGGCACTGCTATACGGAGAGGTAGCCCCCTTTGGGGTGGCGCTGGCCGCGGCGGCCCCCTACGGTGCCGGGCCGATCACCGCCGCCACCCTGCTGGGATACCTGCTGGCCGGGCAAATCACCGGCCCTCTGCGGTATCTGGCCGCCGTCCTGCTGACGGTGGGCGGCCGCTGGGTGCTGGCCGCCATCCCGGAATGGAAGGGTCACCGGGCGGTGGGGGCCGGGCTGGCCTTTGCCGCCACCCTTGTGACCGGTCTGCTGCTTATCTGGCCGTTGGGGCCGGACGGCTATACCGTCCTGCTCATCGTGGCAGAAAGCGCCGTGGCCGGGGGCGGTGCCTTCTTTTTTGCCACCGCTATGGACTGGCTGTACGGGGCGGTGACCTCTCCGCCGGAGGAGGTGCCCCTGCTGACCCATCCCCGGCAGGCCTCCCTCATCCTCACCGGTGCCATCGGGGTGATGGCCATCGCCACCCTAACGGTGGGGGACTTTTCCCCCGGCCGGGCAGTGGCCATTCTGCTGACCTTGGTGCTGGCGCGCACAGGCCGGGAGGCAGGTGGCTGTATGGCCGGCGTTATTCTGGGAACGGCGGTGGCGTTGGCCACCCCCGATCAGGCGGTCCCGGCCATGGCCATGGCCGCCGGCGGACTGTGTGCCGGGGTGTTTTCCCGGTTTGGCAAGGCCTTGGGGGCAGGGGCGTTTCTGGTAGCCGCCGGGGTGGTGGCGTTGCCGGAGACCGATCCCGGCATCCTGCTGTTTCTGTATGAGATCTTTGCCGCCGGGGTGCTGTTTGTTCTGCTGCCCCGGCGATGGGATCACGCCCTGGCGCATCTGTTCATCCGGGGACGGGAGGCACCGGCGGTGGACGGGTATCGCACCGCCGTGACCTTGCGGCTGGGAGCCGCCGCCCATGCCATCACCGAGGTGGCCGACACGGTGGAGGAGGTCTCCCGTCGGCTCAGCCGTCGGGGGGATGCCGACGTAGGTTCCGTGCTGGAACAAAGCTGTCACACCGTCTGCGCCACCTGCCCCCTGCAGGCGGTATGCGACGGAGAAAACCGGGAGGAACGGTTGGGAGCCCTGGATGCCCTGCGGCCGTTGCTGGCCGCCGAGGGGCAGGTCACCGGCCGGGATCTGCCGGGATTCCTGGCACGGCAATGCCGCCGCAAGGATCGGCTGGCCGAGGAGATCACCGGGCGGTACCGCCGCTATCAACAGCAGGCGGCCGCCTGGCAGCGGCTGGGGGAGCTGCGGGACGCCCTGCGGAATCAATGGGGCGCCACCGGCGAGCTGCTGGATGCCTTATCGCATCAGCTGAGCCGCCCGGAGGAGGCGGACACCGTGCTGGCTGCCCGGGTGCAGGCGGTATGCGCCGACCACGGTATGCCGGTCAAAACGGTGCTGTGCACCCGGGACACCACCAACCGGCTGACGGTGGAGATCCTCACCGCCGAGGTGGGGGTGCGCACCGAAGCCGGCCGCTGGCGCCGACAGATGCAGCAGGTGTGCGGCCGCACCTTTGCCCCGGCGACGCTGGTGCAGGATGGAGAGGACGTGCGCATCACCCTCACCGAAAAGCCACGGTACCGGCTGGAGATCGGGCTGTACCAGCATTGCTGTGACGGGGAAAGGCTGTGTGGCGATGCGGTGGATCGGTTCACCCAACAGGGGGAAACGGTGCTCCTGCTCAGCGACGGCATGGGCAGCGGCGGCCGGGCGGCGGTGGACGGTGCCATGACGGTGGGCTTGTGCGCCCGGCTGTGGCAGGCCGGGTTTTCCCCCGACTGTATCCTTAAGACGGTCAATGCCGCCCTGATGGTCAAGAGCCGGGAGGAAAGCCTGGCCACCCTGGACGTAGCGGTCATCGACCGGCATTCCGGTCGGCTGGACAGCTTCAAGGCCGGGGCGGCCGCCACCCTGCTGCGCAGTCACGGCCGGGTCTCCCGGCTGGAACGCTCCTCCCTACCGGTGGGGATTCTGCCGGAGGTCACCTTCTCCCATAGCCGGGATTGGCTGGCAGAGGGGGACATCCTGCTGATGGGCAGTGACGGCGCTTACCCCACCGGGGTAGCGGCGGTGGAGGAGCTGCTGGCGGCCTTCCCGGAGGAGGAGGGGATGCAGGTGCTGGCCGACCGGGTAGGCGATGCCGCCCGGCAGGCCGGGCAGGAACATCCGGACGATGTGACCGTTCTGGCGGTGCGGCTGTTAAAAGAATAAGAAAAAAAGCGGTGTGAACAGTCACATCGCTTTTTTACTATAGATTTTTTTGAAAATAGGGTGTATAATGAAAAAAACAGCCGAAAGGAGGCGCACGCATGACCGAAGCAGAGCTTAAGCAGCACATCAAGGACGGCCCCCGGGGGCTTTACCTGCTCTATGGCGAGGAAAGCTATCTGGTGGAGCAGTATGCGCGCCTCCTTGCCCGTCAAGCGGTGGAGGAAGGGTTTGACGCCTTTAATCTCCAGCGGTTTGACGGCCAGGATATGACGGTGGAGGCGCTGGAGGAGGCGGTGGAAGCCCTCCCCCTCATGGCAGAGCGCAAGTGCGTCACCGTCCGCGACCTGGACGCCGCCGGTCCGGACGCCGCCCGACTGCTTACCCTCATCGATAACCTGCCGGACACCTGCGTGCTGGTGGTGTGGCAGATGACCCTCCAGCCGGACAAAAAAGCCGCCTGGAAAACCTTTCTGGAGCATGCCAACAAGGTGGGTACGGTAGTGTGCTTTGAGCGTAAGGAGGCCGCCGATATCGCCAAGATGCTGGTATCCGGTGCCAAGCGCCGGGGATGTGTCCTCAGCGGAGAGGACGCCCGGTATCTCATCCGGCAGGCAGGCAACGACCTGTACCTGCTGTTGGGCGAGCTGGACAAGCTCTGTGCGCTGGCGGAGGACGGCGTGGTGACCCGGGCGGTGATCGACCGAGCCGCCACTCGTAGTCTGGAGGCCAAGGTGTACGATCTGTCCAAGGCCATCCTGGCACAGCGCACCGGCGATGCCTTCCGGCTGCTTCACCAGCTGTTTGCTCTGCGGGAACAGCCCTTGGTGGTGCTGGGGGCGCTGTCCAACGCCTATGCGGATCTGTACCGTGCCAAGGTGGCGCAGGCAGACGGGCAGGATGCCGCCGCCCTTGCCAAGGTGTTCAAGACCTACCGGGGCAAGGAGTGGAAGCTCACCAACGCCCTGCGGGATGCCCGACGGCTGAGCGTGGAGACCCTCCGGGAATCGCTGGAGATCTTAGCCGCCACCGACACCGCCCTCAAGAGCAGTGCCGCCGATGACCGGGTCATGCTGGAGCAAACGGTAGCCCGTCTGTGCGAGCTGACCCGGAGGCAAGCATGAAGCCCCGGGTAGCCTCCGTCATCGTGGTGGAGGGGAAATACGACGCACAGCGTGTCCGGGACGCCGTGGATGCCACCGTGGTGGAGACCGGCGGATTCCGGCTGTTCCGTGACCCGGAAAAACGGGAGATGATCCGCCGTCTGGCCGCCGCCAGAGGGGTCATCGTGCTCACCGACAGCGATGCCGCCGGCGCGGTCATCCGCAATCATCTGCTGAGCTTTCTGCCGCCGGAGCAGGTACGGCTCGCCTACGTGCCCCCTCGGCCGGGCAAGGAGCGCCGCAAGGCCGTCCCCTCTAAGGAAGGCCTGCTGGGGGTGGAGGCCATGGACGACGCCACCCTTGTTGAGGCGCTGGAAAAGGCCGGTGCTTTCACCGGGGAGCCGCCTGCCCCACCGCTGACCAAGGGGGAGATGGTGGAGCTGGGTTTGTCCGGACAGCCGGACAGCGCCGCCCGACGACAGGCATTGCTGCACCGGTTAGGGCTACCCTCCCATCTCTCCGCCAACCGTTTGGCGCAGGTGCTTCCTTGCCTGCTGACCCCCCAAGAGCTGGAAGAGACCGTCTCTCAACTGTAAATAAAGCCAAGAGCCATCCTTGCCGGATGGCTCTTGGCTTTTGTATTGTCCCGGATACGTCAGCCGACCCCTTCCGGGCGGTTGGCCAGCCACTCGTCCACCGCCACCGAGCGCGCCACCCACAGGTGACTCCCCCGGGCGTGGCACAGCTCGTGCTCCAAGGCACGGCGGCGGCCCTCCTCCCCCAGCTGGCTGTTGATGTAGATGTCCAGCGTCCCATCGCTGTTGGTCACCGTCGCTCCGTTGACCCCCGGCGGCAAGGACAAAAACCGGACATAGATGCCGTCAGATTCCAATCCCACTTGTTACTCCTGCTTTCTCAATACCTCAATGATGCGCACCGCCTGCTCCACCTGCTCCCGGGTACAGCCCCGGGCCAGCGAGAACAGCATCCGCATCTCATCACGACTCTTCAGTTCATCCAGATACGCGGTCAATTCCTCATCCCCGTTGACCGCCGGCCGGGTCTCCTCCCAGCCCAACAGCCGGGCGGTGGTCATGCCCAGCCCGGCGGCGATGCTCTCCACCCGGTCGGTGGGCACCTTGGCCGTCTCCCCCGTGGCGTAACGCTGTAACGCCGACTTGGGGATACCGGTCACCCGGCTCAGCTCCCCGTAGGATATCCCCCTCTCCGCCATCGCTTGGGTCATGCGCTCTCCGATACTGCCGCTGTCTGTCATGTCCTCATCTCCTCTTTGTACCGTCATTGTATCACACTCGTCCCGAAATTGCAACAGTTTTTTAAAATTCGTCCCAAAAATGTTGACAATCCGTCCCGCCCGTGGTATGCTAAAGCCGTCCCAAAAACGGAACGAAAAGGAGACCACTCCGCCTTTTTGTCCTGCATTGGCATTTTAAATAACAAATTTGTCCCATTTGTGGGACGGCGAGGAGGCGCGTATGGCGTTATCATGTGCCCTGATGAGCCGGGAATGTACCGGCTGTGGCGGATGTCGGGACGGGATAGCCGGACGGCTGTTCTGTCATTATTGCGGCCGTGTCCTGCTCACAGGCGAGGACTATCTCGATCTGGAGGGGGAGGCCATGTGTGAAGATTGTCAGCTACAACACCAACGGGAGGCGTAAGCGATGCAACGATACTGTAAGATGTGTGAATTATCCTTTGAGCCGCGCAATCACCGGCAGATCTACTGCAGTCCGGGATGCGCCCAGCTGGCCCGGCGGCTGAACAACCGGCGGTATGAGGAAAACAAAAAGAATAAGCGCTCCGCCCCGGCGGTGACGGTGGACCAGGTGCTGGCCTTTGCCCAGCGGTATGCCGCCGCCACCGGGCGGTATCCCCATTACGGGGAGGCGGTGCGGCTGATGGAAAAGGGGGTCACGGTATGAAGGAACAGGCCATACGGGAGCTTAAGCTTTTGGAGGTACGGCGCATGGCGGCCGACAGCCTGCGGCTGCGCCGTCGGGTACTGGAGGCGGACGCCCTGGGGCTGGCCGACCGGGACGAGCGCACGGCGGCAACAAGTCAGGCATGGCTTTGCGGCCGGTGCGACCGTCTGCAGCAGCAGGAAGCGCTGCTCCGGGAGCAGGTGACCCAAACCGAACGGGTATTGGCGTCCATGCCGTCACGACAGCGCACGGTGCTGGAGGCGTTGTATGTCCACCCCCGGCAGAACCCCATCCGTTGGCTGCAGGACACCCTGTACGTGTCCCGTACGCAGGTGTATCGTATCCGGGAGGAGGCGCTGACACGGTTTTCCCTGCTGCTGGGGCTGGATCTGGTGCCCGGCGAGGCTGTACAAGAGGATAAAAGTGCGGTATAGCAGGAAAAGGGGACGGTGATACACCGTCCCCTTTGGCGTTATTCCTCCATCTGCTTACCGAGGAAAGCGGCGGCCACCTGCGCCAGCCGCACGTCCCCTTCCCCGGGGACGGCGCCGCTTTCCGGCTGCAGCAGACACACCGCCCCGGTCACGTCACCGGAGGCCAGGATGGGCGCCGCCACCCCTGCCGTGCGGTTGATGGCTTCCACCGGCTGCAGAGGATCGGGAGCGCCGGCCTTGGCCACGTACACCTGCCGCCCCTCCATAACCTCGTCCAGCTGGGCGGATACCCGGCGGTCAATGAACTCCTTGCGGCTGTTGCCGGCGGCGGCGATCACGTGGTCCCGGTCGCACACCAGCACGGTCATGTTGCAGGCCCGGGCCAGCACGTCCGCATACTGCACCGCAAAAGGGGACAGTTCCCCCACCGGCGAGTATTTTTTAAACACCACTTCCCCATCCTTTTCGGTAAAGATCTCCAGCGGATCCCCCTCACGAATCCGCATCGTCCGGCGGATTTCTTTCGGGATAACCACACGCCCAAGGTCGTCTATTCTACGAACTATTCCTGTTGCTTTCATAATATATAATAATCTCCTTGCTTTACAAATTTGTACTGTTAGTATCTGTAAAACAAGGAGATTTATACTTGTGTTATTTCTATTTCAAATTTTCAACACAATTATATTTGTCGTCATAATCTTTCACATTATCAATAATATTAGAATAATCCCAAATATAATTTTTGATGGAATAATCCTCTAATAAATCCTTCTTCGGAACTTTCATATCACCATTATTATAAACAATAACGGAATTTGATACTCTATAATTGGAATGATAAGGTGCAGAACCAAAATAATCCGTATACAAAACAAATTCAATTATGTATTTAACATCTTTAAATTCTTCAATGTCAGTTTTCTTTATTTTTATAACCCTGGTATTTTTTATTTCAAAATATCTATCTGTTTCCAATTTCATCTTATCATAAATATCTTCCCATTCGGATTTCAATTCTTTTATGGCATCTTCAATCAATTCATCTTTAACGCTTTCGCCATTTATGACATCTTCATTCTTTTTGTTTTGAAGACTTTTATCATTATTGCAAGAAGTCAAGCAAAACATAAAAGCAAGTGACAAAAATACTGCTAAACCTTTTTTCATTCTATTTTCCCCAATCATAATGGATTTATGATTGTATTATACAACAAATGGCAAATTATTGCAATATCTATTTAGATCTCTCCACCACACTATGTATTGCTATACAAAACCTGTTGAAAGGTGTCGATGTTGTCTGTGAGGGGTCCCCCTCCCGAATCCGCATCGTCCGGCGGATTTCTTTCGGGATAACCACACGCCCAAGGTCGTCAATTCTTCTCACAATACCAGTTGCTTTCATATATAAATCAATCTCCTTGTTTTAGTAATAGTGATACTATTATCTGTAAAACAAGGAGGTTTATACTTGCCAACTTGCTTTTAGTTTCGCAAACCACAGACCTTAATAGTCAACTTAAAGCACACCGGGGTTATATTGAAATAAATCCTGTATTTCGATACTGGCGTGGTGTTTTTTGTGCGTGGCGCTTAAAAAACACTCTCATTTCAGCGGTGGATGAAAAATTCATCATATCTGCTATTTCTGCTTCACTGCGGTGTGTGGTGAGAAAATAGCAAAGTCGTTCAAACCGCTTGTCGCTTATATATTTTCTCGGAGTTATTCCGGTTTCTTTGAAATATTGCCGCTGGAGGTGTTCCCTTGAAATTTTCATCTCTGCAGCAATTGCAAAAATAGTTGGATTTTTGAGTAAATCTCTTTCTACTATGTTTTGAAAGACTGAACTTATTTTTGCAGTTGGTTCATGTGCGTTATCAAGCATTGACACAAGTTTCGGGAAAATGTTTATGCTGGTATCACTATTGTGACACTCTAACAGCTTTTTACACATCAAATAGATTCCCTCTGGGTTCACACGATATTTTACATCGCTTTCAAGCAGTTCTTTTACCACTTCTCTAACATTGCCGTCTTTAAAACAGATTACGACGAACTCCCATGGTTCACTCCCAAGCAAAGGATATCCGTAGCCCGAATTCGACTCGTTGATTATGTTGAAAAACCCCTCTTCCTCATTTGTGATATATGGCATCCCTTTATATATCACTTCGCCATGTCCTTTGATGGTATAATGAAAAATACAGTGTGTCTCGCTTTTTCGCAATTCTCCCGTCGAGCGATAGGATACATCGGTTACTGTCGAATGAAACAGTTGAAACGCCTTTGTCATAGAGCAGGGCGCCCGCTTCGCTTCAATATTCGTTAGCGGAGGGATTTTTGCAAACATATAGATCACATCACAAATCGCATAATTATATCACAACCAAGCTCTTGATACTGCTATAATTCAGAGTTATACTGAAGTTGTGATATGCAGTATTATATCACAAAAAAACACATATTTCAAGAAGGAGTTTTTATTATGGACATTATGAAAAGCAAAAATATCATTCCTCAACCGTTTGCCAGTTGCCACGACGGAGAGGGTACGCTTCTATGCAAATCGCTTCTTGACAACCTTGAAAGCGAAAAATTCAATTTTATGCATTCTGATGATATGCCGGCAGGCGTTTCCATTGGATTGCACAAACACTTCACCAACGAGGAAATCTATTATCTTGTTTCCGGAAAAGGCATCCTTACATACGACGACAACAAATATGAAATGAAAAAGGGTGACATATCACTGTGTAAAATGGGTCATTCCCATGCCTTCGAGGCTGTTGATGATTGTGTTCTTATCGTTGTAGGAAGCAAATGATTGGAGGCGTAGCAGATGATCAATTTAGGAATCATTGGTTTGGGGGGCATAACCAAGAGCTTGCACATCCCCGAGGTCAACCACAGTGGAAAATTCTACATTAAAGCTGCTGCAGATGTTTACACGGACAATTCTGTGGCAGAGAAATTTAATATTCCGGATTATTACACCGATTACAGAGAGCTTTTGAAAGATCCTTCTATCGATGCGGTATTGGTGGCAACACCTCACGACCTTCACGAAGAACACTGTGTTGCCGCTTTTGAAGCCGGTAAACACGTCATTATTGAGAAGCCCATCTCCCGCAATTTGCAGGAAGCCGAAAAAATTATTGCTGCAGCCCAAAAAGCCGGGACGGTAGGAATGATTGGTTTCTGCGAACGCTTTTATGATGAACACGCATATATCAAAACCTTACTTGACAATAAATCACTTGGAAGGCTCCTTAGTGCAAGGATTGACCATTATCAGAATTTCAATCCTCCCCAAAACTCATGGTGGAGAGATGAACAAAGCGTCGGCGGCGGTGCTGTTATAGGAAGTGGCGTTCACAGACTGGATCTTTTGAGATGGTATTTTGGAGAAGCCGTTTCTGTATATGCCAAAGCGGTGAAGATGCCCCAGCGACTGAATGCAGAAGCATGTGTCCATGCCGTAATAGAATTTGACTCGGGTGTAATCGCTGATTTTTCTATAAACTGGGCTTCATATAACTATCTGTACTGTGAAGGACTTTCTATTTCAGGAGAAAACGGACTTGTCGTTACAGTTACAGGACTCACAAACAAGCTTGGACTTGCAGACGTTGACAACGGTATGCTGAAAGATTTTACTGCACCACGCAGTCTGACTATGTATGAGCATTTTGCTGAATGTATCGAAACCGGCACGCAACCCCTTACCAGTTTGGAGGAAGGATATAAATCCTTGCAGCTTGTTCGCGCTATTTATAAATCTCTCGAAACAGGAACAAGTGTTATTCCCCAAACCGTAACATTCTAAACACAAAAACGTATACAAAAAACCGAGGTTGATTACATCTTCCTCGGTTTTTGCATATAATCGATTTGTGCAAATCGAGTCTAATCAAAAACTGCAAAAGCACTGGTATTTATGCGGCTTTAAAAGACTTTTGCCCTATTATAACACAAGCCTCTATTCTTCTCACAATACCCGTTGCTTTCATATATACATTTCTCCTTAAATTACAAATTGTGATGTTTGTATTTGTAATTGGAGGGGATTTATACTGGTAAGAAAACAGGTTTTCAAAATTTAAATTGCAAGCCTTTTACTGTATTTGCTTCTGAAAGCGGATGGTGTCATATCGGTTTCGGAAAGAAACTTTCGATTAAACCAAGATATATCACCAAAACCGGCTTCAATACATATTTCCGAAATGCTTTTATCTGTTGTTAAAAGAAGTTGCTGCGCCTTGTTGATAAAACATTTCATGATATACCTTTTAGGAGAAAGTCCGGTAACCTCGAAAAAGACCTTGCGAAAATTTGAAACGCTCATATTGCAAGAAGAAGCAAGCGTTTCTACAGACGGTGTATTCGCTTTTTGTACAGCATGCGAAATAATATCAAGAGCAGGGGATATGGTCTGTAATTTTACATTTTGCCTAACTTTTAATTTTGGCAGAGGTTCGGAAACACGCGCAAGACAGATAAAAAGCTGATATACATATAGGGCACAAAGTTCCGAATGGTACAATGAAGCATGATCCTTTTCCAAAAGTTCCCCAAAAAACTGTTCAACCAAAGCAACAATCTCAGGATACTGCTCCGGAGAAAAGATACCGCAGAGTCCCATTTCGTTGTAAATCGCTTGTTCTAACTTAGTCTCGGCCAAAAACCCACCTTTTTTCATAAGTGAGTGCGGATGAAAGGTGAGCCAATACCAGATGCTAGACTCTTTTTCACTATTTCTGGATAAATGCTTTTGAAAAGGAAAAATAATCTCAACATCGCCCTTCTTAAAGGCGTATTGCTTATCTTCTACCAGACAGATCCCTTTTCCGCTGACGCAATAACCAATTTCAAGGCAATCATGATAGTGAAGATATGAAAAATCATTTATTTCAAGGGAAGCAATAATTGGTTTGCCGGAGCCCATAATCATATCATTGTGGCGTGTATAAAATACCGGCAAGTCATCATTTGAGCGATTTAGCATACTTTTTGCCCCTTTACACAAAGAAAAACACAATACTTTTATGATACAATACTACTATAAACTTATAAATCATACAAGAGTTTTTCTTTTGGAGGGATTAGAATATGAAAAAAATTGATATCGCCGCATATGTGTGGCCGGCTTATACCGGTGATGAACCGAGAAGTCGAATTTTTTGGCCGGAGGGGATCGGGGAGTGGCAAACTGTAAAAAACTCCTCTGCAAAATCAAACGGTTATCATTGGAACAGAAAACCATTGTGGGGATATGTAAACGAAGCGGATCCATATGTGATGTGCGGACAAATTGAGGCGGCTGTTTCACACGGAGTCAATGTGTTTATTTATGATTGGTATTGGTATGATAACCGCCCTTTTCTTGAAAACTGCCTGAATGACGGCTTTTTGAAAGCGCCTAATAACAACAAGATGAAATTCTATATTATGTGGGCAAATCATGATGCAACACATCTGTGGGATATTCGTAATTCCGATTCGGATTCGGTGAGATCTACCATTTGGCAGGGTACTGTAACTCGCGAGCAGTTTGAGATTATCGGTAAGCGGTGGATAGAACAATACTTTAAGCGTGAGAACTATTACCGAATAGACGGAAAACCCGTTATAAGTATTTATGATATTAACAATTTGATAAACGGTTTAGGCGGGATTGCCGAAACTGTCGATGCTTTGCAGTGGCTTAACAAGGAAGCCCAAAAGGGAGGCTTGGACGGTGTACATCTGCAATTTATCCGTTGGAACGGGGAAATCAAAAACCATTCCGGCGTTGACGGTAAGCCTGTTGAAAATGAAAGCGCACTTGTAAATACCCTCGGGTTTAGCTCGGTGACGAATTATCAGTTTGTTCATATGACCGATGTTAACAGAGATTATCTTGATGTGCTTGAAGATGTAAAGAAGCTTTGGAGAGAAATTAAAGACGAATATTCGGTTTCCTATTTTCCAAACGTATCGGTTGGTTGGGATAATAACCCCCGTCTCAAAAAATATATCACCCCGATAATCACCAATAATACGCCTGAAAACTTTAAAAAATGCCTGGAATATGCCAAAGAATACTGCGAGCAGGCAGGCGTTCATTTAATCACGGTAAACAGTTGGAACGAGTGGACAGAAACAAGTTACTTGGAGCCTGACGATTTTTACGGCTACGGTTACCTTGAGGCAATTAAAGAAGTATTCGGGAAAAATAACTAAAAAGTTTTTATAGCATGCACGGCAAAAAGCGAGGGGAAATTCCCCTCGCTTTTGCTATGTATCGGTCAAA
>SVPB01000015.1 GCA_015066065.1 Oscillospiraceae bacterium
ACCTATGCAGGCTCAACCATCCGACAAACCTATATTGCAATGGGTACGATGCTGAAAGCGGCACTGATGAACGATTTAATCATAAAGCACCCGATGAACGGTGTTCGATACACAAAACCCGTTCGGGCGAAGGACGATATAAAATTCCTAACTCGTGAAGAGCAACGGATTTTTCTCGAAGCCGCAAAGCGTTCTCATAATTATAATCAATACGCTTTGATTCTTGAGACGGGTTTGCGAACGGGCGAGCTGATAGGACTTACTTGGGATGCGATTGATTTTGAGAAGCGCACGCTTACCGTCAACAAAACTTTGGAGTACAGACACAAACAAGGATATTGGCGAGCAGGACCGCCCAAGACACCGCAAAGCTATCGCACCATACCTCTGACAGAACGCGCACACAACATTCTGAAAGAGATATGGGATAACCGTGAGTATAGGAAAAAGTCTCCCTTGCTTTCAGAAACACTTGAATACATAGATAGGCGAACAGGTGCCACCTCTCAGCTTGTGATGGGAGATCTTGTGTTTATCAATTGGCGTACGGGAGAACCGGCAAAGAACAGTTCCTACGACACACATCTTTATAAGCTTTGTGATGAGGCGGGAATCAAACGGTTTTGTATGCACGCTCTGCGCCATACCTACGCCACAAGAGCAATCGAGGCAGGTATGCAACCGAAGGTGCTGCAAAAGCTACTCGGCCATGCCAGTATCAAAACAATGGTGGACCGTTATGTCCATGTTGCAACTGAGTCTTTGTTGGAAGCTATTCGTCAGTTTGAAAGTAGAGAGATTGCATAAATGGTGTGCGAATGGTGCGGAAACCACCATCGAAGCGCCGAAAGTGTTGATAAAATAAGGAGTTGTGAGATAAAATGAAATTAGGTATCGTAGGTCTGCCCAACGTGGGTAAGTCCACCCTGTTTAACGCCATCACCAACGCCGGCGCCCAGAGCGCCAACTTCCCTTTTTGCACCATTGACCCCAATGTAGGGGTGGTGGCGGTGCCGGACGAGCGTCTGGACAAGCTGCAGGAGATGTACACCGAAGGGAGCAAGGTGCCGCCCATCGTCCCGGCGGTCATTGAATTTGTGGACATTGCCGGTTTGGTGAAGGGCGCCAGCAAGGGCGAGGGCTTGGGCAATAAGTTCCTGGGTAACATCCGTGAGTGTGACGCCATCGTCCACGTGGTTCGCTGCTTTGAGAACATGGATATCATCCACGTGGAGGGGAGCATTGACCCCCTGCGGGATATTGAGACCATCGACCTGGAGCTGATCTTTTCCGACTTGGAGATGGTGGAGCGCCGTATAGCTCGGGTGGCCAAGGACATTAAAGGGGACAAGAGCCTGCAGAAAGAGCTGGATTTCCTCAAGCGCCTGCAAGCCACCTTGGAGGCCGGTCAGCCGGCACGTTCGGTGGACTGCGACGAGGAAGAGGAGGCGATGCTGGCCAGCATCGCTCTGCTGACCTCCAAGCCCATTATCTACGCCGCCAACCTGAGTGAAAGCGATTTTTCCGACGGGGAGCCGACCAACAATCCGCACTACCGGCAGGTGGCTGAGCTGGCCGCTTCGCAGGGGGCGGAGGTGTTGCCCATCTGTGCCCAGATGGAAGCGGATATCGTGGACATGGATGCCGAGGAAAAGCTGATGTTCCTGTCCGAGCTGGGCTTGACCCATTCCGGCCTCGACCGGCTCATTCAGAAGAGCTATCACCTGCTGGGCCTCATCTCCTTCCTTACCGCCGGAGAGAAAGAGGTTCGCGCCTGGACCATCCGCGATGGCTGGAAGGCTCCCAAGGCCGCCGGCCGTATTCACACGGATTTTGAGCGTGGCTTTATCCGTGCTCAGGTCATTGCCTACGATGACCTGATGGCCTGCGGATCCTTGGCCAACGCCCGGACCAAGGGCCTGGTTCGTACCGAAGGCAAGGACTATGTCATGCAGGACGGCGACGTGGTAGAATTCCTTTTTAACGTGTAAAAATCAACGGATAATCCCCCCAAAGCAGTCGGTTGCTTTGGGGGGATTTTTCTATGCAAAAAAAGTTTCTGTATTTATAAAAAAATAGCAAAAAGCTCTTGCTTTTTTCGGAAAAACCCTTTATAATATGCATATGTGGTGAAAAGTGCCACGTTGTGGTGGGAAGTGGTAGTTTTCCACCTTTTCCACAGAGTTTTCCACCGTCCTTGGTGAAGGGCGGTGATACCACGAGCAGGAGGTGACAGGGATGCTGTACGGCCATTATGAGAACACCATTGATGCCAAGGGGCGTGTGTGCGTCCCTGCCAAGCTGCGGGACAAGCTGGGGGAGACCTTCATCGCCGCCGCCGTGCTTGACCGTTGTGTCAGCCTCTATTCCATGGAGGAATGGGAAAAGCTGCTGGCCAAGCTCACCGAGGCGCCCATGGTACAGACGCGCAAGCTGCTGCGCAAGATCGCTGAGTCGGCGGAGGATGTAACGCCGGATGCGCAGGGTCGCATCCTTCTTAACAAGAATCTGCTGGCCCACGCCGGACTGGAAAAGCCGGCCTTGTTCATCGGCGCCGGTCCCCGGGCAGAGATCTGGAACCCGGACATTTACCAGGAGGATATGGCGGATATGACCCAGGAGAAGATGGAGGAAGAGCTCCTCAATCTGGGCTTCTGAGGTGGCCGTCATGACGCCGAAGTTTACCGGGTACCATCGTCCGGTGCTGTTGGATCAGACGTTGGAGGCATTGGCCATCCGTCCCGATGGCATTTATCTTGACGGTACCGCCGGTGGTGGAGGGCACTCCCACGCCATCGCTTCTCGTTTGACTACCGGCCGCCTTGTGGCGCTGGATCAGGACCCGGACGCTATTGCGGCGGCAGGTGCCCGTCTGGAGGGACTGCCGGCTACCGTGGTACGGTCCAATTTCATGTACATGCATCAGGTGCTGCAGCAGCTGGAGATACCGGCGGTGGACGGCATCCTGCTGGATATCGGGGTATCCTCCCATCAGCTGGACGCCGCCGAGCGTGGGTTTTCCTACCACGCCGATGCGCCGCTGGATATGCGGATGAGTCAGCAAGGGGAATCAGCGGCCGATCTGGTCGCTCGGTTGGATGAGCGCCAGTTGGCAGATATCTTTTTCCGCTATGGCGAGGAGAAGTTCTCTCGACCCATTGCCCGGGCCATTGTCCGTCAGCGAGAGCACGCTCCCATCACCACCACCCTGCAGCTGGCCGAGCTCATCTGCAACAACGTGCCTGCCGCCGCCCGTCGTGACGGCCATCCGGCTCGCCGGGTATTCCAGGCACTGCGTATTGCGGTCAACAAAGAGCTGGACTGCTTGTCGGCGGCGCTGGATGCGGCGTTTGATTGTTTGGCTCCCGGAGGCCGTCTGGCGGTCATCACCTTCCACTCGTTGGAAGACGCCATGGTCAAGAATCGGTTTGCCGCCTGGCGGCAGGGCTGTACCTGCCCCCGAGAGTTCCCAGTTTGCCGCTGCGGCCGTACACCGGCGGCACAGTTGGTGCTGCGCAAGCCGGCCACCGCCACGCCGCAGGAGTTGGAGGAGAATCCTCGCAGCCGCAGTGCCAAGCTGCGGTGCATCGAAAAGATACACGATCGTTACCCGGATTGACACTATTAAGGAAGATTATTAAGAAAGGAGGTACATCCCATGGCCGGTATGAGCGAAGCCTATGATCTGGAGCTGTTCAGACCCCGTGAGCCTCGTTTGGTGGCTCTTCAGGATAACCCCAAGGTCGCTAAGGACAAAAAAAGACGGGCACGTCGCCAGTCGGTGCTCAATGTGGCGGTGTACCTTCTGATCGGTCTTGTTGTCATGGGCATGGTGGGTTACTTTATCACCTGCAACGTCCGGCTGACCGAGCTGGGCAGTGCCATCACCGAGGCCCAGACCGAGCTGGATACCCTGCACAGCGAGCGAATCCGTCTGCAATCCGAGCTGTCCGGCAAAACGTCCGCCGGCCAGATGGAAAAATACGCGCTGGAGAACGGCATGCTCCCGGCCCAGAACAGCCAGATCTATTACATTTGCGCCAGCGAAGAGGATCTGGTAGAGATGACGGACGATGGACAGAACTGGTTGGAGCGACTGTGGTCCTCTCTGTTCGGTTAACAAAAGTGCGGGTCAGCGGCATAACCGTCCGCTGACCGCATACCTATAAGTAGAGCAAAGTCGTGGCAGCCGAGAGTTGAGATGAGGACGATCTTAACTCTCGTTTTGCGTTTTATTTCGGGACGAAAAAACCCGAAAATTATGGAAAGGATGGTATGTATGGCGAAGGAAATGACTCCCAAGACCACCACGCGTGCCCCCACCAAGCAGATGCGTGTGCGCGCCCTGGTGGCCGTACTCATCGTGGTGGTGGGCTTCTTTGGCTGTAATATCATCAACCTCATCCACCTACAGCTTGTCGAGTCGGAGGATTGGCAGAAACGGGCTGTTTCACAGCAGCTCAGCGATACGGTGGTGTCCGCCAAGCGAGGCACCATCTACGGTGCCAACATGGAGCCGTTAGCGGAATCGGCGGACGTGTGGAAGATCATCATGTCCCCCAAGGATATTAAGGATCTGGATTGGCAAAAACTAACCGGTGTGGACACCACCCGTTCCCTGTCCGAGGCTCAAGCGCTGGAGACGGTGCGCCGGTTTATCGCCAAGGGCTTGGCGGAGCTGTTCTCTCTGGATGAAGAAAAGCTGTATGCGCAGACCGGCAAGACCAATTCCCAGTATGAGGTCATCAAGTCTAAGGTGGAATACGCTGAGAAGACGGCGTTTTCCGAGTGGGTCAAGGCCAATAGCCTGTCTCAAGCGTTCTATATCATTACCGACTACAAGCGGTACTATCCGCAAGGCAGCTTGGCCAGCACGGTTCTGGGCTTCACCGGTACGGATAATGACGGCCTTGAAGGCTTAGAATACAAGTACGAATCGGTGTTGGCCGGTGTGGCCGGGCGCATTGTAACCGCCCAGAACGGCGTGGGTGACGAGATGCCCACCACCATGGAATATACCAAGGTGGTGGATGCGAAAAACGGGGGCAGTCTGGTGCTGACCATCGACCCCACCATCCAAATGTATACCGAAAAATACCTGTCCGAGGCGGTTGTGGAAACCGGCGCCACCAATCGTGGCGTGGCGATCGTAATGGACGTCAACACCGGCGGCATATTGGCCATGGCCACCAAGGGAGATTACGATCCCAATAACCCCTTTGCCATTGCCGACCCCAACACGCAGACCATTCTGGCCGAGCTGGCCGGTGATGAGCAGGCCGCCGCTATCGGTGCTGCACGGGCGCTCCAATGGAAAAACAAAGCCATGAGCGACACCTATGAGCCGGGATCGGTGTTTAAGGTGTTCACCACCGCCATGGCACTGGAGGAAAATCTGGCTACCGAGCACACCAGCTTTAACTGCCCCAACGGTATGCATGTGGGCGGCTGGTTCATTAAGTGCCACACCTATCCCCGGGCACACGGTACGCTGGATCTGCCGGGCGCTATCTCCGCCTCCTGCAACCCCTACTTCATCCAACTGGGTCAGCGGGTGGGCGCCAACACCTTCTCCAAATACTTCACCGGCTTTGGGTTTACCGAAAAAACCGGCATCGACATGAGTGGCGAGGCGTCCAACGCCGGTCTGTATTATTCCGCTGCTCACCTGGAAAAGGAAGCGGCTTCTCTGGCGACAGCGGCTTTTGGTCAGACCTTTAAGGTGACGCCCATCCAGATGATCACCGCAATGGCGGCCATCGCCAATGGCGGCAAGCTGTTGACCCCTTACGTGGTCAGTCAGGTGCTGGACGGTGACGGCAACATCGTCTCCACCACCACCCCCACCGTCAAGCGGCAGATCATCTCGCAGGAGACTTCCGAACGCATCTGCAAGATACTGGGCGATATCGTTAATGGCGGTGGCTCCAAGAACGCCTACGTGGCAGGCTATCGGGTGGCCGGCAAAACCGGTACCTCCGAAAAACGAGACATCACCGACCGCCATGAGGTGGTAGCCTCCTTCGCCGGCTTTGCTCCGGCGGACGATCCGCAGGTGGCGGTGCTGGTACTGCTGGATGAACCTCAGAGCCAGATCCGTTACGGCGGTACCATCTCTGCTCCCGTCGCACAGAAGATCTTTGATTCCATCCTGCCGTACCTCAACATCGAACCGGAATACACGCAGGAAGAGCTGGTCAAGCTCAGCCGCAGCACCCCGGCCGTAACCGGACAGACGGTGCAGGCCGCGCAGGGTAAGATCGCCAACGTGGGACTTAAGGCTCAGCTGGTAGGCACCGGTGACACGGTGGTGCGGCAGGTACCCCCTGCCGGCCAGTCGATCCCGGCCAACGGGACGGTGCTGCTGTACACCGAGGAGGACGTGGACGCCAAGGTGACCGTCCCCGATCTGGTAGGCTTGTCGGTCACCGAGGTCAATACCAGGGCCTCTTCTTTGGGACTCAACGTCCAGCTGGAAGGCTTGGTAGTGGGCAGCGATACGGCAGCTCGCTCCGCATATCAGAATGTTACTGCCGGCACACAGGTGTCCAAGGGAACGGTGGTTACCGTGACCTTCCGGTACAACGACACCGCTGACGGTTAATAGAAAGGAAGATCACCATGAAACTATATGACCTGCTTAAGGATACCGGCATGAAGGCGGTAGCGATGGATGAAGATCGGGAGATCACCTCCATCACCTGCGATTCCCGTCGGGTGGAACCGGGTTGCCTGTTTGTGTGCATCGTGGGTACGGCGGTGGACGGTCATCGGTTTGCCGCCGCAGCGGAGGAGGCCGGTGCCGCCGCCATCGTCACCCAACGGGATATGGGTCTGCGCACCCAACTGGTGACCGATAATACCCGTCGGGCCTGGGCGCAGATCTGTGCCAACTGGTTTGGCAACCCGGCTCAGCGGTTGCATCTTATCGGGGTGACCGGCACCAACGGTAAGACCACCACCACCAGCCTCATTAAATCCATGCTGGAATATGACGGCCACAAGGTAGGCCTTATCGGCACCATCCAGAATATGGTGGGTGCCCGTGCATTGCCGGCTGAGCGCACCACTCCCGACCCCTACGATCTGCAGAGCCTGCTGGCGCTGATGGTCATGGAAGGGTGCGACTATTGCGTCATGGAAGTGTCTTCCCATGCCTTGGATCAGCAACGGGTGGAAGGGTGCTTCTGCGAGATTGGTATCTTTACCAACCTGACCCAGGATCATCTGGATTATCACCACACGATGGAAAACTATCTGGCCGCTAAAAAACGGCTGTTTCATATGTGCCGGGTGGGCATCGTCAACCGGGACGACCCGTCTGCCGCTGAAATGATGCGAGAGGTTCCCTGCGAGGTGTGCAGCTTTTCGGTGGACGATGACCAGGCAGATTATGTGGCTCGCAACGTGCGCCATCGGGCGGACGGGGTGGACTTTGAGTTGCTGGGAGTCGGCCAGATCGGTCGGGTGCGCATGCGTATCCCCGGCCGGTTCTCGGTGTACAACGGACTGGCGGCCGCCACCGCTTGCCTGAAAGCCGGCATGGCTTTTGACCGGGTAGTGGAAGCCCTTAGCGCCGCTGAAGGCGTCAAAGGCCGCGCGGAGGTGGTGCCCACCGGCCGGGACTTTACGGTGGTCATTGACTATGCACACACCCCTGACGGGCTGGAGAACATCTGCCGCACCCTGAAGGAATGCGGCACCGGCCGTCTGGTGACCCTGTTTGGCTGTGGCGGTGATCGGGATAAGACCAAGCGCCCCATTATGGGTCGCATTGCCGCCCAGCTGTCGGATTTTGTCATTGTCACGTCGGATAATCCCCGTTCGGAACAGCCCGATGCGATTATTGCCGATATTCTGCAGGGCTTGACCGATACCAAGACACCCTATACGGTGGAGACGAACCGGGTGCAGGCCATCCGTTGGGCTATTGCCAATGCACAGCCGGGAGACACCTTGCTGTTGGCCGGTAAGGGCCACGAAACCTATCAGCTGGTAGGGGATGAGGTGCTGCATCTGGATGAGCGTGAAGTGGTAGCCGAGGCTCTGCAGACGCTGTAAAATCTGCCGATAACAGGAGGCTATGACCATGGATTCCACTTATTTGATCGTCATGCTTTGTGCGGCCACCTTCTCCTTCGCCTTGTCTGCCTTGCTGGGCAAATGGCTTATTCCGTGGCTGCGCCGGCTGAAGTTTGGCCAAACCATCCGGGAAGAAGGTCCCCAGTGGCACCAGAAGAAGCAGGGCACCCCGACCATGGGCGGTCTGATGTTTATCGCCGCTTTTATCGTGGTGCTGGCGGTGGCGCTGTTTACCCTGTGGCGTATGGACGTGGGGCGTCTCTTTGCCATCCCCTACCGGACGGTACGGCTGTTGGCCGGTGCCGGTCTGGCACTGGGCTGTGGGGCTATCGGGTTTGTGGACGATTACATCAAGGTGGTCAAGAAGCGCAACTTGGGATTGACCTCCATGCAGAAGCTATTGTTACAGCTTCTGCTAAGCGCCGCCTATGCGGTGCTGCTGTACTCCTATGGTAGTGGTAGCTTCTATATCCCCTTTGTGGGCCTTGTTAACTGGGGTGTCTGGTTCATCCCCTTCTGCATCTTCGTTGTGGTCGCCATGACCAACGCCACCAACCTCACCGATGGCGTAGACGGTCTGTGCGGCGGCACCGCCTTTGTCGCCGCCGCCGCTATGATCCTGATGTCGGCTATTGTGGTTGATTACGGATCGGTTCTGTACGCCACCGTGCTGGCCGGCTCCTTGGGCGGCTTTTTGGTGTGGAACATTCACCCGGCTAAGGTGTTTATGGGAGACACCGGCTCGCTGTTTATTGGCGGTGCGCTGACCGCACTGGCCTTTGGCATTGAACAGCCTTTTCTGTTAGTGCCGGTGGGCATCCTGTACATTGCGGAAAACCTGTCGGTTATTCTGCAGGTGGGTTACTTTAAGCTGACCCACGGCAAACGGCTTTTCAAGATGAGTCCTCTGCACCATCACTTTGAGATGTGCGGCTGGAGCGAAGATCGGATCGTGCTAACCTTTACCGGGGTGACCCTGGTGGGGTGTGTGGCGGCGATTCTTCTGCTGGTATACGGCCGTTGACCTTATGAAAGGAGCAATCGGGCATGGCGGACATCACCTCCATCAACACCCCCAAAGAAAAAAAGCCCTTGCGTTTCTTTAACCTGAACGCCGGGTTTGATATGTACTTTTTCGTTTTGCTCATGATCATCCTGGTGGTGGGTCTGGCTACGCTGTACTCCGCCAGCCACGTGTACGCCTTTAACTACGACGACGGTAACAGCTACTTCTACATTGCCAAGCAGGCCGTCTGGGTGGGTATTGGCTTGGTGGGCATGCTGTTTGTGTCCATGATTGACTATCATATCCTCCACCGTCTTTCCTGGATCATCTGGGGCGTTAGCTTGATCCTGCTGGTGGTCGCGTTCCTGATGCCCTCCTCTACCGGTGTACACCGCTGGATCCGTATTCCCGGCTTGGGACAGTTTCAGCCATCCGAGCTGGCCAAGTTTGCCCTGGTACTGCTGTTTGCCCATTTGATCTCGCTCAACCATAAGCGGATGAAGACCTTCTTACGGGGATTTTTGCCGTTGTTTGTCATACTGGGCGTCACCTGTGCTCTGGTCATCATTGAACCGCACCTGTCCGGCACCCTGCTCATCGGCTTGTTAGGCTTTGTGATGATGTATGTGGGCGGTGTGAGCATCTGGTGGCTGGCAGGGGTCCTGGGGGCCGGCGTAGGCGGCATCGGGTTCTTGACCCTGGTGCTGGGGTACGAGGCGGATCGCCTGGAGGTGTGGCTCAACCCTCTGGAGGTATTCACCCGGGATCTGGCCGGCCGCGACCAAGCGTGGCAGACGGTGCAGTCACTGTACGCCATCGGTTCCGGCGGCTTGCTGGGGCAGGGCCCCGGCAATTCCCGACAGAAGCATCTGTTCCTGCCGGAACCTCAGAACGACTTTATCTTCTCGGTGTTTTGCGAGGAGATGGGCTTCATTGGTGCCGTGGTCGTTGTGGTGCTGTTTGGTCTGCTGGTATGGCGTGGCTTCAAGATCGCCGTCAACGCTCCGGATAAGTTTGGCTGTATGCTGGCGCTGGGGCTGACGGTACAGATCGGCCTGCAGGTAGCCATTAACATTGCAGTGGTATCCAACCTGCTGCCGAACACCGGCATCAGCTTACCCTTCTTCAGCTACGGCGGCACCTCTATATTGATGTTGCTGTTACAGATGGGAGTCGTGCTGTCCATCTCACGACAATCCCGTATGGAGAAACTATAGTTTGCGTAAACAGGGAGGTAACGGCATGCGCGTACTCATGACCGGGGGCGGTACCGCCGGGCATATCAATCCGGCCTTAGCCATTGCGGATAAGATAAAAAAAGAGCATCCCGATGCCGAGATCCTTTTTGTGGGTGCCAAAGGACGCATGGAGACACGCCTGGTGCCTGCCGCCGGCTATCCCATTCGCACCGAAACGGTCCGGGGCTTTCAGCGTCAGCTGACCCTCAAGAACATCGGCCTCAATATGCTGGCCGCCATCAACGTGGTGACCTCCGGCGTCGAGTCTGATCGGATCCTCAAGGAATTTCGGCCGGATATTGCCATTGGCACCGGTGGCTATGTGTGCGGTCCCATTCTGCGCAAGGCTATTAAGCGGGGCATCCCGGTGGTGGTGCATGAATCCAACGCCTTCCCCGGTATGACTGTCAAGATGCTGGCCAAGGAGGGCGCCACCGTTCTGCTTTGCAGTGAAAAGGCCCGGCAACACCTGCCGCAAGGGGCACATGCGGTGGTCACCGGTAACCCTTTGCGCCCGGATTTTCTTACTTTAGATAAGGTGACAGCGCGCCGCACGCTGGGTGTGGATGAACGTCCGCTGGTGCTGTCCTTCGGCGGCAGTCTGGGCGCCCAGCACATTAACGATACCATGGCACAGGTGCTTTCCCTCAGCCATCAAAGAGGTGCTTTGCAGCATATTCACGGCACCGGTCGTGCCGGCTTTGCCGCCATGAAGCAGCAGCTGGACGCTTTGGGCGTTCCTCTGCACGGTGACGGCATAGCGGTACGGGAATACATCGATGATATGCCGGTGTGTATGGCGGCGGCCGACCTGGTTATCTGCCGTTGCGGCGCCATGACCTTGAGCGAATTGCCGGCGGCCGGTAAACCCTCCATCCTGATCCCCTCCCCGTACGTGGCAGAAAACCATCAATACCATAATGCGATGGTGTTGGTGGAGCAGGGGGCGGCGGTGTGCATTGAGGAGAAAGACCTGACCGCCGAGCGACTGTGGGCCACCATAGAGGAGATCACCGCCAACCGGGATCGACTGCAGCAGATGTCTGACAACGTCCGGCAGGCGGCCATTTTGGATGCGGACGAGCGCATCTACCGCGTTATCCGGGAAACCTTACAGCTGTAAAAAACCGAACAACCCCTTTCCGCATAGTATGGGATAGCGGAAAGGAGGATGTTTGTGGAACGATTATACATAGAGGGTGGCATCCGTCTGCAGGGTGATGTGACGGTGCACGGCGCCAAGAACAGCGCCTTGCCTCTGCTGGTGGCTACCCTATTGACCGGCGACACCAGTCGTCTTACCAACTGTCCCCCCTTATCGGATGTGGCAGCGACCGGCTCCATCCTGCGTCATCTGGGCTGTCAGGTGACCCAGAGCGCCGACACGGTGACGGTGGATTCTACCACCATTACCCGTTCGGACATACCCGATCGGCTGATGCGGGAGATGCGCTCCTCCATTTTGTTCCTGGGTGCTATTGTTGCCCGGTGCGGAGAAGCGACCCTGACCTATCCCGGTGGCTGTGAGCTGGGGCCGCGTCCCATCGACCTGCATTTGGCGGCGCTGAAGCGGCTGGGAGTGCAGGTGGAGGAGGACCACGGAGCCATTCATTGCTATGTCAACGGACGGTTGCAAGGGGCGGACATTACCTTGGCTTTCCCCAGCGTGGGAGCTACCGAAAACGTGCTGTTGACAGCCTGCCTGGCGGAAGGGGTCACCATTCTGCGCAACGCAGCCCGGGAACCGGAGATCCGTGATCTGTGTACATATCTCAACGGATGTGGAGCCCGTATCTATGAACAGGCCGAGGGCGTGCTGTGCATCGATGGGGTTTCCCGGCTGCACGGTTGTGTTCATGAGGTGCTGCCCGACCGTATTGAGGCGGCCACGTTCTTGGCCGCCGCAGCGGTAACCGGCGGTGCGGTGACCCTGCATCGATGCCAACCGTCCCATCTGGCGGCGGTGTTCCCGGTGTTGGAGGAGGCGGGTTGCTCCTTGGCGATCGGGCAGGATACCGTTCGTTTGCTTGCTCCCCCCCGGCTGACGGGATTTGGAACGGTGCGCACCATGCCCTATCCCGGTTTTCCCACTGACAGCGCTGCCCCTTTGCTGGCGGCCTCTTGTACCGCACGGGGCACCACCGTGTACGTGGAAAGTATCTTTGAGAACCGATACCGTTACGTGGACGAACTGGCACGTATGGGTGCTCGTATCCGGGTGGACGGTCGAGTGGCGGTGGTAGACGGGGTGAAGAGTTTACAGGGAGCCTCGGTGACCTGCACGGACCTGCGTGGTGGAGCCGCCTTGGTGGTGGCAGCGTTGGGGGCGGCAGGACGCTCCGACATCACCGCTTTGCACCATCTGGATCGCGGTTACGCCTATCTGGAACAAAGCTTGACGGGCTTGGGTGCCCGTATTTTAAGAGAAAACAGAGATTAAATGTAAAGGACTGGACGCTATGACCCAACAACCACGCTCCTCTAAAACGGCTTCCATGGATCCCCTGGCCGCCCGCAAGGAAGCGCGTCGCCGGCGGCGTAGGCGTCGGCATATTCTTCGGGTGACCATCGTGGTCGCCGCCTTGGCGTTTATTGGTTTCCTGATCTATCTGGCGTTTCCCAACTCCCTCTTGTCGGTCAAGGCCATAGAGGTGGTGGGGGACACCCGGTATACGGCCGAGGAGATCATTGCCGCCAGCGGCATCACCCAAGGGGAAAGTCTGTTGTCCCTCAATAAGACCGAAGCGCACAACGCCATTCTGGACCGGTTTCCTTATCTGGACACAGTCAAGGTGACCAATTCGTCCTTTACCACCGTGTGCATTGAGGTGCAGGAGTCAACGGTGATGGCGTTGGTGGAGACTACCAACGGCCATCTGGTGTTGGGAGAAAATAACCGTGCGCTGGAACGGGTGACCGACCCGGCCACTCTGCCGACAGGTATTGTGTGCATCCGCGGCGCCACTTTCCAGGAAGAGACGGTGGGCAAACCCCTACTGGACGAACGTAGCCTCCGGGTGGTCACCACCCTGTGCGGTGCGGCAAAGCAGGAGGGGATTCATGATCTGACCCTGATCGACCTGAGCGAAAAGACCAACATTCGCCTGATGTGGCGCCAACAGATACAGGTGATACTGGGCAATGAGAGCAATCTGGCAGCGCAGATCAAGGCGCTGGCCAACACCCTGCCCACCCTGCTGAATAACAACGGGGAGTCGGCTACCGGTCGCCTGGATATGACCAGCTTTGCCGACGGAAAGGCCGATAATGACCGTTCGGTGTTCTCGCCTAAGCCCTTGGAGGAGCTGCTGGGTAAGCCGGCGGAAGAACCGGCCGAGCCGCAGGAGCCGACCGATGATGCCACCGATGAGGAGACTCCAGCCGAGCCGCAGGAGCCATCCACCGACACAGCCGCCCCTCAATAAAGCCGGTTTTCGCCCTCCGTCCATCGGACGGAGGGCTATTTTTGACGGCGGCTCTATCGCACATATTGGGTGTCGAATCCTATTTTTTTGAAAAAAATCACAACATTTGCGAATTTGATGTTGCAATATGCTTTGTGTCGTGATAGAATACTACTATGAAGAATACTAACATTAGGAGTAGGTTGCTTTTTAAGCCCCACTCGTACAAATAGGAGGACGACAATATGATGCAGATCGATGCAGCGGTCCCGAACAACAATGTCAATATTAAGGTCATCGGCGTAGGCGGCGGTGGCGGCAACGCCGTTAACCGTATGGTGCGTGCGCAGGTACGTGGGGTAGAATTTTTGGCAGTTAATACCGATAGTGCGGTGCTGGATGTTTCTCTGGCTACCCACAAGATCCAGATCGGCGAAAAGCTGACCCACGGCCATGGTGCCGGCGGTAATCCCGAGCGTGGCCAGCGCGCCGCCGAGGAGAGCCGTGACGAGATCGTGGCGGCGCTGCAGGGCGCCCAGATGGTGTTTGTTACCGCCGGTATGGGCGGCGGCACCGGCACCGGTGCGGCTCCCGTTGTGGCGGAGATTGCCCGGGATATGGGTATCCTGACGGTGGGTATTGTCACCAAGCCCTTTGGGTTTGAAGGCAAGCGTCGTATGGAGCAGGCGGAGGACGGTATTGCCGCCCTGCGTGAGCACGTGGACAGCCTGGTGGTCATTCCCAACGACCGTATTCGTCTGGTCTCCCCCGAGAAGCTGACCATGAAGAACGCATTTGAGCTGGCGGATGAGGTACTGCGTCAGGGTGTGCAGAGCATCTCTGAGCTTATCCAGACTCCCGGTGACATCAATCTGGACTTTGCCGATGTGCTGTCGGTGATGAAGGATGCCGGCTTTGCGCACATGGGTGTGGGCAGCGCCGAGGGTCAGGATCGTGCTGAGCTGGCCGCCAAGGCTGCGGTGGATAGCCCCCTGCTGGAGACCTCCATTGAGGGCGCTCGTGGCGTGCTTATCAACATCGCTGCTCCGGAGGACTTCGACTTTGATGAGATGGAGAAGGCCACCAGCACGGTGAGCAATCTGGTCAACCCCGATGCCAACGTGATCTGGGGTTATTGCCTGAGCGAGGACATGGGCGATACCGTTCGTGTGACCGTCATTGCTACCGGTCTGACGGCGGATTACAAGCCCAAGGCGGCGAGTGTCAACCGTGCTCCTGCCGAGTCTGCCAACCCCTTCGAGAACTTCAATGCCAACGAAGAGGATGACGATCTGGCAGAGATCGCCCGGATCTTTGACCGCCGCGGCAGTGAGCCGAAGGAATAAACCGACCAAGCAGGTGCGCTTTACGGCGCACCTGCTTTTTTGTGCATAAAATACCAATAGTTGACAAATTTCAACATATCTGCTACAATACAGATGGTTTTAAGGAAAGGAGGAAACGACATGACTTCCACCGGTATTGTTCGGCAGATCGATCGCCTGGGACGGGTGGTTCTGCCTATCGAATTACGGCGCACTCTGCAGATCGAGGAGAAGGATTCTCTGGAGATTTTTGTAGAGGATAATATGATCGTTCTTAAGAAGTATCAGCCAGCGTGCATTTTTTGTGGTAACGCGCGGGATGTCAGCCCCTTCAAGGGAAAGAACGTGTGCGGAGAGTGTCGTCGTTCTCTGGCAGAATAATCATCCATACAAAAGCAAGGTGGGATGCCGGTTGGCATCCCACCTTTTTTAGGGTTTAGCAGCAGCCGCAGCCACAGCCGTTGTTGACGGGGGTGGTGTTGTTGCAACAACCACCGTCATCGATGAGCAGGAGAACGATGATGATGAGCAGGATCCAGGTGCAATCGTTACCGCAGAACAGATTACGCAGACACATACCGTTTCACCTCCTTACATTGTCATACTATGCACAAGGCTGGGCGAGGTGACAAAGATTCGGCAGATGTATAAAGGGACAAAAAGCCGCCTATATTTAAGGTAGAGCAAAAAGGAGGCGGTTATGTGTACCGATTTAAGCGGTTTACCGAAAAAGCAGGGGTGGCGCTGAACCTGGCGATCAATGCGGCCCGGGAGATGGGCCACACCTACGTCGGTACGGAGCATCTGGTGTTGGGCCTTCTGCGAGAGGGAACCGGGGTGGCGGCCACGGTGCTCATGGCCCGGGGGGTCACCGCCCTGACCTATGCCCGTAAGATCATGGAGGTGGAATCGGGGGGTTCGCACAGCGATCTGAGCCCGGATGATATGACACCACGGGCGCTGGTAGCGATGGAAAGTGCCTTGGCAGAAGCGGCCATGGCGCAGCAACGGCTGGCCGGTACCGAGCATATTTTGGCGGCTATCCTGCGTGATGACACCGGTGTAGCGGTGCGTCTGCTGCAGCAGATGGGGGTGCGTGCCGGCGATATGCTGTCGGATCTGACCCGTGCCGCCGGCGGTCATGCTGCGCCGGCGCCGGAGGGCTACCGAACAAACGGCCGGAACGGACGCACGCCTCTTTTGGATCAGTACGGTAAGGATCTGACGGCCATGGCGGTGGCCGGAGATCTGGATCCGGTGGTAGGCCGGGAGGAGGAAATCCGACGGGTCATCCAGATCCTCTGCCGTCGCACCAAGAATAATCCCTGTCTTATCGGAGAACCGGGTGTGGGTAAGACGGCCATCGCGGAAGGCTTGGCGGCACGGATCGTGGCTGGGACGGTGCCGGATTCCTTTCGAGGGAAGCGCGTGGTGGCTCTGGACCTGACCGGTATGGTGGCAGGGACCAAGTACCGGGGCGACTTTGAGGAACGGGTAAAGAACGCCATCCGTGAGGTACAGCAGGCAGGGGATATTCTTCTATTTATCGATGAGATACACAATCTCATTGGCACCGGTGCCGCCGAAGGGGCGGTAGACGCCGCCAATATCCTGAAGCCGCTGTTAGCCAGAGGTGACCTACAGCTGATCGGGGCTACCACCGTGGAGGAATACCGCCGGCATATTGAACGGGATGCGGCTCTGGAACGGCGTTTTCAGCCGGTCACGGTAGCGGAGCCGGACGAACAACAGACTTTAACGATCTTGCGTTCTTTGCGCAGTCGATACGAAGGTCACCATCGGGTGCATCTGACCGAGGAGGCTATGCAGGCGGCGGTACGTCTGGCGGTGCGGTATATTCCGGACCGCTATCTGCCGGATAAGGCCGTGGATCTGATGGATGAAGCGGCGGCACGGGTGCGGCTGCGCAACGCCTTTGGGCAGTCAAACGAGGAGATGCCGGCCCTGCCGGAGCAGACCCGGCAGGCCCTGCGTTCAGGCGATTTGGTCCGTGCGGCAACGCTTCACAAGGACTGTAAGCGCTTACAATCGGAATTAAAGCCGTGGTGCGAGGAGGATGAGGGCATCACCCCCGTTACCGCTGCCGACGTGGAGGCGGTAGCGGCACTGTGGACGGGGATTCCGCTGGAACAGCTCTCACGCCGGGAGCAGGAGCGCCTGCAACATCTGGAGGAGCATCTGCATCGTCGTATGGTAGGGCAGGAGGCGGCGGTGTCGGCGGTTGCCCGGGCGGTGCGCCGTGGTCGGGTGGGTCTGCAGGACCCGGATCGCCCGGCAGGGTCGTTTATTTTTCTGGGGCCGACCGGCGTGGGCAAAACCGCTTTGTGCAAGGCCTTGGCGGAGGCTTTGTTTGGGGACGAAAAAGCACTTATTCGACTGGATATGTCGGAATATATGGAGAAGCACACCGTTTCCCGGCTTATTGGCTCGCCTCCCGGTTACGTGGGTCATGACGAAGGCGGTCTGTTGGTGGAGCAGGTCCGGCGTCATCCGTATGCGGTGGTGTTGTTTGATGAGGTGGAGAAGGCTCACCCCGACGTGTTCAATCTGCTGCTGCAGATCCTGGAGGACGGGCGACTGACCGACACCAAAGGGCGCCGGGCTGATTTTCGAAACGCCCTGGTAGTGATGACCTCCAATGTGGGCGCACGACAGATGGCCGGCGATGGACGGCTGGGGTTTGCTGACGGCAGTCGAACAGCTACCGACGGCGCTCGTCACGCCATCGCTATGGGAGAGCTGAAAAAGCTGTTTCGCCCGGAGCTGCTGGGACGGGTTGACGAAATCATTGTGTTTCGCTCCCTGTCACCGGAAGAGGTGGAAATCATCGTGGGGCGGATGCTGGAAGCGCTTACAAAGCGTGTGGAAGCGCTGGGCTATCATTGCCAGATCGAGCCGCAGGTGGCGTCGGTATTGGCAAAGGAGGGGTATGATCCGGTGTATGGCGCCCGTCCGTTACGCCGTGTTCTGCAGACGCGTGTCGAGGACGTCCTGGCCGAGCAGCTGTTGGAGGGGCGGTATCGCCAAGGGGATACCATCACCGTTACCGTCGTTGACGGGGCGGTGTGCTGTGGCCGGATGCCGCACCTTACCGGCTCCTAATCAAAAAGACACCCCCAAGGGAGACGCTTCTTGACGAAGTGTGCCTCATGGGGGTGTTTTTTATAGGGAGTAGGGTTTGCCGATGCGGTCGTATTTGGTGGGGGTCAAGGGATTATAGGGGAGCTTTTCCCATGGGTCATCCCCTACGATGGCGGCTAAAGCCTGCAGATTTTGTGGGGTATCGGTGATACCGGGTATGAGTGGCGTACGCAAGACAAAGGGTTTACCGCTTTGCCGTAGCTGTGTCAGATTCTCAAGGATTAGCCGGTTGGAAACACCGGTATACTGCCGGTGCGCTTGGTCATCCGCCAGCTTAAGGTCAAACATGACGTAATCCAGCGCCGCCACCACCGACCGAAAAAGAGTAGGATCGGCATAGCCGCAGGTTTCCATAGCGGTATGCAGATGGGTGTTTTCCAGCAAGGACAGCAGCGCTTCTCCTTGCATAAGGGGTTCACCTCCAGAGAAGGTGATGCCGCCGTGTCCACCGGCGAGACGCTCTTGCCGCTGTAGGAGCTGTCCGTATGCCTCTTCGGTCAGCGTGCGCACGGATAATCCCAGCGCCTGCGTGGGGCACGCCGTTACACAGCGGCCGCATTGGGTACAGCGGTCACGATGGATATGATGGTCAGGGTCAAACACGTGCACCCCTGTGGGACACACGGTACAGCGCTGACAGGCGGTGCATTGGGGGGCATCGAAGGTCAGGATGGGATGGATGGATTGTGTCTCCGGGTTATGACACCAGCGACAGCGCAGGGGGCATCCGGCCAGAAAGATGGTGGTACGTACCCCTGGGCCGTCATGCAGGGTAGCGGTTTGGATGTTGGAGATCAGTAGTTCCATAGGCATCACAGATGAGATAGATTACGGGTGATAAACTCGTTCTGATATTCCGGAGTCAGCAGAACAAAGGGAATGGAGAATCCGCATATACGCACAATGATATGTCCGTAGTGGTCGGGATCCTTCTGGGCGGCCAGCAGATCTTCCCGGTTGATGCAGTTGAGTTGCAGTGCCTGCAGCCCGTTTTGAGCAAACACCCGGAACAGCGCCGCCATCTTTTCGGTATCCAGCTTGGCGGCCGGAAGCTGGACGGTCATAGAGGCGTTGCCGGCCGTCTGCGTAAAGTCGATGTACCGCAGACCGTCCAGAAGATCGTACAGTCCGCACTCCTTCTGCAGTCGGGAGGGGGAGATGCCCTGGCTGAGGGGTTCGCCGGCATGCCGGCCGCTGGGCAGCGCACCGGTGTCCCGGCCAATCCAGATGATCTCGGTGTACATATTGTAGCCGGCACGGAACTGCCCACCGTAGGCGGTAGGAAGTGGACGCACCAAGGCGCACAGATCATCGTGGAATCGGCCGGCAAAGCGTGCCATCTCCTCCGAACCGTCGCCGTAGGAGGGAAGTGCCACAGCCTGCTGACGCAGTGCTTCATCCGGCCAATCCTCCCGGCATTGCCGGATGATTTCCTCCAAGGAGCATACTTTGTCATCAAAACACAGCCGTTTGATGGCGTAGAGGGAGTCCACTACTTCAGCAAACCCGGTAAAATACACGCTTTCCCGGGCGTAGCGGATGCCACCGGCCGTCATATCCTTGCGCATGGGCAGAGAGGGCTGCAGCAGGGCCGACAGGGCGCAGGTAGGGTTGACTTGTGCCCACACCTGGGATCCTTGGATCATCAGATCAGCTTTCATTTTCAAAGCCTCTGCAATGATCCCCACAAAGGCAGAGTAGAACTCTTCAAAGGTGGTGGCCTCCAGTGCGTTGACCGGGGTAAGGTAATTTTCCAGGAAGGTGCCCACCCGGTTGTGAAGCATCCACTCCAAGGGGCGGAACAGGCAGAAGTATTCACCGCTGAATTTATTGCCATAGTCGGGGAGCAGGGCATCCCAGCAACCGCCCACCACGTAGTGACGGGCGTCTTTTTCTTCCACGCCGGCTTTGATCAGCGCCGGAATGGTGACGTCATCGTTTTCAAAGAGGCTGTAGTTCTGCCCGTTGACCAGCGATTGACTGATAAGCTCCAGATACGCCTGCGGCGACTGGGCCGAGTAGCGAAGCATCATCTTGGGATAGACAGCAGACAGACGATCCCGCGCGGTGATAAACAGCCGGGTGACTCCGTTGTACACCGCGTTCCCGTTTTCATCACAGCCGCCCAGAGTGAGGGTATTTTCCAGCTCATACTCGTTACCGATCAACAGCTTCTGCCGACGGTCGAGGGTACAATCCCAGATGAGCAGAAACCGGGACACCAGATCCAGCAGACTTTCTTCGGATACCCCGTTGGCTATGTCTTGCTCATACAGCGGAGCCAACAGCACATCGGGACGTCCAAAGGAGCTGAAGCCCATGCCTTCCAGCGCTCCCAGCGCCTTACGGATAAAGGCCATCATCTGCAGACCTTCATGCATGGTGCAGGGCGGCTCCCACGCCAGCTTGCGCACCATCGCTGCCAACTCCGGCTGTCTTTCTTGGTCGGCAGCGTCAGCCAGCTTACCGGCGATGGTCTGCAGGGCGGTGATGCCGGCGCGTGCGCTGCTGACAAAGGAACGCTCCTCTTGGGTGGTACACCGGGCAGCGGCGTCATCAATGTCCGCCAGCACGCCACGAAGCCCCACCGTAAACAGCTTTTTCATCGGGATGCCTAAGTGCATCATATCCACGAAGGGGCCGCATTGGGTGTACAAGAGACTGTAGGTGTGGGTGCGGTGCAGATCGAACACAGCCGGGTCTCTGTCCCGGAACAGATGCTCGTTGCGCAGATACAGCCATCCGTTGGCGTGAACGGCTCCCCGGTTAAACCAACCGTCGGAGTAGGCCAGCAGACAGCCGGTTTCATAGGCAAAGGGAATGTCTTCCAGTATCGTCGGCTGCATGGTATCGGCAATGACGCGGTAAAGCTGCGCTTTGAGGGTGTAGCTGTCCGCCTCGGGGTGCGCTTCGGCGTACCGATCCATGGTGTCAAACACGGCGGCGCGGATATCCTCCACGACGGTGGGCAGTTTGTCAAAGTAGTAGTGGTTGAGGGTGTTGCGTATCTTGTCGTAGATCATGAATAAGCCCCTTTCCTGATAGTCTATCATCAGCATAGCGGCTTTTGCGCCGGCAGGCAATACACGTGATGCCTCTGTTTGCACAAAACGGAACATTTATTGGGGATAAAAGCCCCTTTTTGTTGATTTTTTCACATTTCTGCTTTATAATGATGGTAGGAGGTGAGCAGGATGGAGCACCGGGCAGTACCCCAGCTTTGCAGTGTGTATACCTACGCCAGCGATCGGATGAGCTGGGTCAACGATACGCCACGCCGTATTTATATTTTATCCTATCAGGTGACCGGTCACTATGATCACACCTTCTCCTTCGGCGTGCTGCCGGTTACCGCCGGGTCGGTATTCCTCATCAATCCCAACGACACCTATCGGGTGCGGTGCGTAGAGCGAGGGCACGCTATCTGCGTGACCTTCTCCTTGCCGGATGACCTTCCCACCACCCGGCTGGATGCCGCCACACAGCCACGGTACGAGACATTGTTTCGCCGTCTGCTGCGGTATACCGACTTTGAGACCAGCGACAGCAGCCGTTATGCGGTGATGTCCTTGGTGTATGAGCTGTTGGGTATGCTGACCGCAGAGTGGCAGCCGTCCTACGTTCCCACCGGCACGAAGAAGATCTACGCGGATGTGCAGCGGTATCTGCTGGAAAACTACACGTCACCCACCATCGACTTGACCGAACGGATCCGGCAATCTGGGGTCAGTGACAAGTATTTTCGCACCAAGTTCCGGGCGTTGTATGGCACCACCCCTCGACAATACCTTATTGATCTGCGTCTCAATGCGGCGGTGCGCCTGTTGGAAGCAGGCAATATGAGCGTCACCGAGGTGGCGCAGGCGGTGGGGTTTTCGGATATCTACTATTTCAGCCGCCTGTTCCGCCATCGTTTTTCCTGTCCCCCCAGTCGGTTTACGCAACAGCAAGAGAGATAAGAAAGCCCTTTATCGGCGGTAGCCGATAAAGGGCTTTTTCTTATGGCGTATCAGCGCATATAGACTTCAAAGTGCAGCTCCATCTCGTCAAAGCGGAACTCCACCGGGAGGATGGGGCCACAGCTGTGGGAGCCCATGCCGGAGTTCTTGTAGTCGATGCGGATGTTGGTCTTGCCGTTCTTAACCAGCTCGTCGGTGTGCTGGGCGTAGTCCAGAGACAGGATGTCATAAGCGGACACGTTGCACTCAAACTGGGTGTCGGTCAGGAAGGTCAGACCGTTATCCATAGCCAGATAGGTGGAATTGTAGTGGTTGCCGTGCTCCTGAGGACGGACGTAGTTGACGTATTCGTTCTCGGCGTTGCTCTTATACAGACCCATGGAGGCGTGACGGTTCATGTCGTTGTAGCACTCGAAGGGACCCATGCCGAAGTAGGTGAAGCCGTCATTCTCCACCGGAGAGGTGATCTCGTAGCCCAGTCGGGGGAGATAATCGGTAAACTCCGGCTTACGCTTGGCATCCAGGGTAAACTTGACGGTACCGTCGTCAAAGAAGCTGAGCACCTGGGTGTAGTGCATAAAGGGCATGCGGCTCACACCGGCCAGACTGGCTTTGACGGTGATGGTGTTACCTTCCACGGCGATATCGTACACCTTATTGAAGGTGGCGTGGAGGTTGCCCCGAGACCAGTTGTTGGTGGTGTGGATCTGACTCCAGTTGACGCGCAGGGTGCGCTCGTTGTCGGTGGGAGCACGGTAAGCTCCCAGCTTAATGGGGGCGGCCAGCTGCTCACGGCCGTTCTTAATGATGCTGTCAAAGTTGCCGTGCAGCTTGCTGAACGCATAACGGAAACCGTTACCCTCAGCAATGATATGGGTACGGGTCTCGGTAAAGGCGGTAAAGGGTGCCCCGGTGGTGACCGCCGCACGTTGACTGTCGGTATTGAGCTGGGTCATGCCCAACTCGTAGCCGGTTTTATCCAGCAGATGCACCTTGACGTAGACACCGTGCTGGCAGGTGGCAGGGATGGTGAAGGGATTGTCGATGACGGCCGTTGCGTGCGGCTCGATGGCCAGGGTCAAGGTACGGCTGTCGGTCACCTGACCGTCCACCTCCAGCTCCACCAGCAGGCTGCACTCGGAGAGGTTGGTAAAGTCGAAGTCGTTGGTCACAGCGATACGGCCATCCTCCATCTTGACACGCATGGGCTGGTAGGAATACTTGGCGTGAAGGGAACCGGGCTTAAAGCTACGGTCGGAGAACACCAGACCATCACAGCAGAAGTTGCCGTCATGGGTGTTTTCGTCAAAGTCGCCGCCGTACTTCTGGACGCCGTCCACAAGGACGGTGTGATCGGCCCACTCCCAGATACAGCCGCCCATGGCCTTTTCGTACTGGTGGAAAATGTCCATGTACAGATGCACATCGCCGGGGCCGTTACCCATGGCATGGGAATACTCGCATAGGTACACCGGGCGGTCGTCATCCGCCTCCAGCCATTCACGGAAGCGGTTCAGGTCGGGGTACATGGTACTGCGGAAATCTACCGGCGCTTCCTCAAAGGGGAGGGTGGTGGCACGCTCGTAGTGGCAGGGACGGGAGGCGTCACGCGCATGCGCCCAATCCAGCATGGCGGTGATGTTGGAGCCGTAAGCGGACTCGTTACCCATACTCCAGCTGTATACGCAGGCGTGGTTCTTATCGCGCTCGATCATGCGCTGGATGCGCTCGATAAAGACCGGCTTCCACTCCTCAAAGGTGGTGACCCACTGGCCACTCTCGCTATCGTAGCCGCCAATGCCCGGCTGGTTGCCGTGACGAGTAGCAAAGCCGTGGGCTTCCTGGTCGGCCTCATCCATGACATAGAAGCCCAATTCGTCACACAGGCACAGGAATTCGGGGGTAGGAGGATAGTGGGAGGTGCGGATGGAGTTAATGTTGAGCTGCTTCATCTTGAGAAGCTCGTCACGCAGGAACTCGTCGCTTTCCACATAGCCGCCGGTGGGATGGGTATCGTGATGGTTGACACCCTTGAGGATGACCCGTACGCCGTTGATCTTAAACACGCCGTTTTCGATGGTCACCTCGCGCATACCCACCTTGAAGGGGATATACTCGGTCTTACCCTTGACCACCACGGTGTATAGGTAAGGCTTCTCCGCATTCCACAGGATGGGCTGACTCAGATCGGCCACCTTACCCTCCGCATCATAGATGGTATAATCGGGGGCGCTGACGGTGATCTGCTTGCAATCCGCCTTGATCTCCACGTCCTCGATGCAATCCACCTCACGGCTGAGCAGGTACACGTCACGGAAGATGCCGGCCAGACGGAAGAAGTCCTGGCACTCCAGATAGCTGCCGGCGCACCAGCGCAGCACCTTGGCGATGAGGACGTTCTCCCCCTCCTTCACGTAGGGGGCGATGTCAAACTCCGCCTGCAGATGGCTGCCTTGGGAGAAGCCCACGTACTGTCCGTTGACGTATACAAACACGCAGGAGGCCACCCCCTCGAATACAAGGCGGGTGTTACGGGCGGCCCAAGCGCTGTCCAGGGTGAAGCAGGTGCGGTAGATGCCGCAGGGGTTTTCGTCCGGCACGTAGGGAGGGTCCACCGGATGGGGGTAGTTCAGGTTGGTATACTGAGGCTTCTCATAGCCGTACATCTGCCAGCAGGAGGGCACCGGCAGGGTGTCCCACCCTTCAATGGTGGTCAGATCCTCCGGCAGATCGAAGTCACGCTGGTAAAACTTAAAGTCCCACACACCGTTGAGCAGTTTATAATAAGCGCTCTCGTGACGGTTGCCGGCCAGCGCCTTCTCCTCGCTCTCATAGGGGATGTAGTAGGCACGCTGGGGCAAGCGGTTCTCGCTGAGCTTATCTAAGCGTTCGTAGATTCTCATAACACACCTCTAACATATGGTCTTTGTGTCATAGTACCATATTTTCCCTTAAATGACAAGGACAAAAAATGCGTAATTTATGGAATAATTGCCATATTTTCCTCTCCCAAGAGCTTCGTAAGCTCGGAAAGCAGGATGGACTCGGGGGTGACCCACCAATCCCGGGGAGCACGTACCAGCCGGCCGCTGTCCGCAAAGCGGATGTACACCGGCAGATCTCCTTCAAAGACCTGCAGTAACCGCTGGACGTGGGTGTATACCTCGCCGGAGTCGGTGGGGAGACGCAGGTACAGTCCTGCCTTGGGGGAAGGGGCTTTTTTCTCCGGTTGAGGGGGGGAGGCAGGCGCCTGCTCCGGCACCGGCTCGATGCGCTCAGCCAGGAGCTTGACCGTGCCTTCTTCCTGCACGTCCAGGCGGCCGGTGACCAGCACCACTCCGCCGGTCTGCAGGAGGGATTCCCTCTGCGCCAACAGCTTGGGAAACACCACCAGCTCCACACCTCCGTACAGATCCTCCAACGCCACGTAGGCCATGGGGGCGCCGGACTTGGTGTTTTGTGTACGCACGGCACTGATGAGACACAGCAGACGGACGGTACTGCCGTCCTTGTACCCCTCGCTATCCTCTTCGATGGCGGTGAGGATGCGGTCCAGGCGATCGGTGCGCAGCTGTTTCATGTGTTCTCTATAGGGAGTGAGAGGGTGCCCGGTCAGGTACATACCGGTGGCTTCCTTTTCCATCTGCAGGCGTTCGCTTAAGGGCAGATCCGGCATGTCCGGCACCGGGATAGGGGCTTCTCCGGCTTCTTCGGCCGCATCAAAGAAGCCCATCTGTCCATCCACGGCATGGCGGTTCTGGTTATCCAGCTGATCCAGCAGAGGGGGCGCCATCTGCAGCATCTGGCGGCGATTAAGCCCCATGCCGTCCAGGGCGCCACAGCGGATGAGGCTATCCACGGCCGGGCGGTTAAAGTCCCGGTGTCCGCACAGGCGCTTGCAGAAGCTGTAAAAGCTGGTGAAAGGGCCACCCCGTTCCCGTTCCCGGGTCAAGAGGTCAATAAATCCGCGGCCAATGTTGCGTACCGCCAGCAAGCCATAGCGGATGTGATCATCCACTACCATGAAGTCGGCGCCGCTTTCGTTCACGTCCGGGGGCATGACCCGGATACCCATACGCTCACAATCCCGTATGTAGGTGACCACCTTGGTGCTCCCAAACACGCTGGTCAGCAGGGCGGCCATGTACTCCTTGGGGTACAGGCACTTCAGATAGGCGGTCTGGTAGGATACCAGCGCATAGGCGGCGGCGTGAGATTTGTTGAAGGCGTAGGAGGCAAAGGAGGACATTTCGTCAAAGATGGCGTTGGCGGTGTCTTCCGGGACCCCCCGGCGCACACAGCCCTCCACCGTGATGCGGCCATCCTCCGTCAGACCGTGGATGAAGATCTGCCGTTCCTTTTCCATCACGTCGTGCTTCTTTTTGGCCATGGCACGGCGCACCAGATCCGCCCGTCCCAGAGAATACCCGGCCAGCCGACGGAACACCTGCATGACCTGCTCTTGGTAGACGATGCATCCGTAGGTGCTGCGCAGGATCGGTTCCAGCAGGGGATGGGCGTACTTTACCTTTTGAGGGTGGCGACTGTTGTCAATATACCGGGGGATGGAATCCATAGGTCCCGGCCGGTAGAGAGAAATCACAGCGATAAGATCCTCGAACCGGGTGGGACGCATCTGCATAAGCACCCGCTTAAAACCGCCCTTTTCCATCTGGAACACGCCATCGGATTGTCCGGCGGCCAGCATGGTGTACACACGAGGCTCATCCAGAGGGATATCGGCGATCCGGAAGGCTGGGTCGTGCCGCTGCACCATCTTCTCTGCATCCGCAATAACCGTCAGGTTGCGCAGCCCCAGAAAGTCCATTTTGAGCACGCCCAGCTCCTCCAGATTATGCATGGCGTACTGGGTGGCGGTGGCGTCCTTGTTAAGGCAAAGGGGCACGTAGTTGCTCACCGGCTCAGGGGCGATGACCACCCCGGCGGCGTGGGTGGAGGCATTGCGAGGCATCCCCTCTACCCGACGAGCCATATCCAGGAGCGCCCGTACCTGCGGATCGCTCTCCATGGCCTCCTTGAGCTTGGGGGTGATGGCCAGCGCTTTGTCCAGAGTCATGTCCAGCGCTTGAGGAATAAGCTTGGCTACCCGGTCAGCGGTGCCGTAGGGGATACCCATAGCTCTGGCCACATCCCGTACGGCGGCCCGGGCCGCCATGGTGCCGAAGGTGATGATCTGCGCTACCCGGTCGGCACCGTATTTCCCGATCACATAGTCAATGACCTGCTGGCGCTTTTCGGTGCAAAAATCCACGTCAAAGTCCGGCATACTGATCCGTTCCGGATTGAGAAACCGTTCAAACAGCAGGTCGTATTGCAGAGGATCAATGAGGGTGATCCCCATGCAGTACGCACACAGACTGCCGGCACCGGAGCCACGTCCCGGCCCTACCGGAATATCGTGGGTACGGGCGTAGTTGACATAGTCCGCTACGATGAGGTAATAGTCGGCATACCCCATACGCCGGATCACGTCCAGCTCGTATTCCAGCCGTTCGATCACGGTGGCGTCAGGGTTCTCGCCATACAGCCGGCGCATCCCCTCCCGGCACAGCGTTTCCATATAGGCGTTGCTGTCGCCGCCGGGAGCGTCAAAGGCCGGCAGCTTCAGTTGACCAAAGGGGATCTCCAGCTGACAGCGGTTGGCGATATCTACCGTATTCTGCAACGCTTCTGCCGGGAATAAGGCGGCCATCTCGTCGGCCGAACGCAGGTAGAATTCTTCCGTTTCAAAGCAAAGGGGGCTGGGCTCCTGCAAGGTGGTGCCGGTCTGGATGCAACACAGAACCCGTTGCATAGCGGCATCCTCCCGGGTGATGTAGTGCACGTCGTTGGTGCACACCAGAGGGATTCCCGTCTCGGAGGAAAGCCGCCGCAGGCCGGGAAGGATCTGCTTTTCCTCCGCCATGCCGTGATCCTGCATTTCCAGATAATAATGCCCCTGACCAAACACCGCCGCATACCATTGGGCCGTGCGTTTGGCGGCGGCATAGTCGCTTTTAAGCAGGCTTTGGGGTATTTCGCCTGCCAGGCAGGCGGACAGGGCAATCAGCCCTTCGTGGTAGCGCTCCAGCAGGGCATGATCCACCCGAGGGCGCATATAAAAGCCATCGACCCATCCGGCGGATACCAGCTTGAGAAGATGCTGATACCCGGTTTCATTTTCGCACAGAAGGATGAGATGATGGTAGTTGTTATCCTGCCCGTACACCTTGTCACGCAGGGTACGGGGAGCGACGTAGACCTCACACCCGATGATGGGGCGGATGCCTTGTTTTTTGCACTCTTTGTAAAAGTCAATGGCGGCGTACATGGCACCGTGATCGGTGATGGCCAGGGCAGTCTGCCCCATGGCTTTGGCCTGCGCCACCAGCTGAGGGATCCGGCAGGCGCCGTCCAGAAGACTGTATTCAGTATGTACGTGCAGATGCACAAAGGGTGGCATAACGGCGCCTCCTTTCGGATTATTGGATCTTCTCAGCAAAGGCCAGCAGGCGTTGCAGCCGATGGTTGACGCCGCTGCGGCTCAGGGGCGGATCCATGGCTTCCCCCAGCTCTCGCAGGGACATATCCGGATTATCCAGCCGCAGTCGGGCCAGGGGCTGCAGATCGGGGGGCAAAGCGCCGATGCCGCAGGTCTCCTCGATGCGGCGCACGGCCTGCAGATGGATGCCGGCGGCGGCGATGGTCTTGTCCATGTTGGCGTTTTCACAGTTAAACCGGCGGTTGGTGTTGTTGCGGATGCTCTTGACCATCTTGACGTTCATCAGCTCCAGGGTCGCCCGGGGGGCGCCCAGATAGGTCAGGCAATCCTCAATGCGTTCGCTCTCCTTGATGTAGACCACATAAGAGCCGTTGCGGGTCACCGCCTTGGCAGGAAATCCCACCTCTCCCAACAACGCCAGCAGATCCCGGCTCAGATTGTAGAAGGGGACGGTAAACTCCAGATGATAGTCATGGTTGGGATCGGTGACCGCCCCACATGACAAAAATGCGCCGCGTAGCAGGGCACGGGCGCATTGATCACAGTCCAGATTTGCCCGGTTAAGACGGACGCTTACATCATCCATCCCGTGGCCAAACCGTTCCAGTATGCGCTGTCGGTCAAGCAGCCGGTCAAATCGGCGTACCTGCAGCTGTACCCGGCGACGCAGGGTGTCGACGGTCGGCTCGTCCACGCCGCAGACAGCGGACACCAGCTGTCCGTACCGATCGGCGACCGCCGTCTGTTCGGTCAGCAGGGAGATCTCCTCTCCGTGGAAGGCATGGGCAAACTCCAGCATGCCGTAGGCCAAAGCGGCACGACAGCAGGCCTTGTCCGGTATGTCGGAGACCAGTTCATTTTTGACATCCGATGAAAAGGACATAGGGTACCTCCCCTTAAAATTCGCCGATAAACCGCACTTCCGGTTCCAGCTCCACCCCGTCCTTTTCCCGGATGATGTGCTGGACGTGGCGGCAGAGTGCCAGCACGTCGGCGGCGGTGGCGTGGTTGCGGTTGATGACAAAGCCGGCGTGTTTTTCGCTTACCTGAGCACCGCCTACGGCGTACCCCTTTAGCCCGGCCTGCTCAATGAGTGCGCCGGCAAAGTGCCCCTCCGGGCGCTTAAAAAAGCTGCCGGCGCTGGGGTATTCCAGAGGCTGTTTTTCCTGCCGTTTCGCCATAAGCTCTTTCATGCGGGCGGTAATGGCGTCGGCGTCTCCCGGTTGCAGACGGAACGCCGCCTCCACCACGATGGCAGGGAAGCGGTCCATGAGGGCGGAATGACGATAGCCCAACGCCAGCTTGTCGGCCGGCAAGGTCACAGGGGTGTGATCATCACCTTCCAGAGGGACCACCGTCACCGTGGTGAGCACCTGCGCCATTTCGCCGCCGTAAGCGCCGGCATTCATGTATACCGCACCGCCCACCGTGCCGGGGATGCCGTAGGCAAATTCCAGCCCGGTCAGCCCGTGATCACGGGCAAACACGCACAGCTGGGTCAGGCTGATACCGGCGGCACAGCGCAGGATACCGTCCTCGGTCAAGGTGGGGACACGGTCGGCAAATTTCAGCCGTAGCACGGCTCCCCGGAAGCCTTTGTCTCCCACCAGCAGGTTGGAGCCGTTCCCCAGCACCAGGAAGGGGATGCGCTGCTGCTGACAGCAGGAGACTACGGCGGCCACGGCATCGGGAGAGGGGATGTCAATCAATACGTCTGCCGGTCCGCCGATATGAAAAGAAGTGGCGGCCGCCATGGGCGCCTGTTCGGTAATACGGCAACCCCATTGGGTTGCGCAGTCCATAAGCGTTGTCAGTTCCATAGCTGCCGCCTTTCTTTCTTATTAGTTCGTTTAGTTCTGCCGCAGGAAGGCCGCACCGATAATGCCGGCATCATTGCCCAACTGTGCGGTGCACAGTACCGCCTTCTTATCCGATTCAAACTGGTACTGCTCTTTGGCGACGATGGTACGCAGGGGCGCCATGAGGGTCTCCCCCTCATGGCAGATGCCACCGCCCACACAGATGACCTCGGGCTGGAAGATATTGATCATGTTGCCCAGGCCCACGCCGATGTAGTTGATATACGTATCCACTACCTGCTTGCCGGCATCGTCACCGGCCCGCATGGCATCAAAGGCAGTACGGCCGTTGACATTGTCCAGGGAACCGGCGATCTGCCACATCTTGCTGTCCTTGTGCTCCTCCATGGCCTGACGGGTCTGGCGGATGAGGGCGGTAGCAGAGGCGTAGGCTTCCCAACAGCCCTTACGGCCGCAGGAGCACGGCTCACCGTCTACCACAATGACGGTGTGTCCCAGCTCGGCGCCAAAGTAGTTGTGACCGGCGAAGATCTTACCGTCAATGATCACACCGCCGCCCACACCGGTGCCCAGGGTGATGCATACCAGGTTCTTTTTACCCTTGCCGGCGCCGGCGACAAACTCGCCGTAAGCCGCCGCATTGGCGTCATTTTCCACGCTCACCGGCTTACCCAACGCCGCTTCCATGTAAGCACGCATGGGGACGTTGACGAAGCCCAGGTTGTTGGCGTATTCCACTACACCGGTCTCGGCGTTGCAGGCACCGGGGCTGCCAACGCCCACCGCATCCACATCGTCCATGGTCAGGCCGGCATTTTTGACAGCCTGCCGGGTCACGGCGATCATGTCGTCCATGATGGCTTCGGCCGGGCGGGGAAGGTTGGTCTTACATTTGGCGGTGGCAATGATCTTGAAGTCCTCGCTTACCACACCGGCGACGATGTTGGTGCCGCCTAAATCAATACCGATTTTATACATGTTGATTCAGCCTCCTAAGGGTTTTAAATAACTGATTGTTAAAAATCCACACCGCTGTCGGTGGGTAATCCGGTTTCGTCGCTCATGCCCAGCTTGTGCATCAGCTCGTGGGCCGCATTATAGCCCATCTTCTTCTGACGGTTGGACATGGCCGCCACCTCAATGATGACCGCCAGGTTTCGTCCCGGCTTGACCGGGATGGTCATGGTGGGCACCTCAATGCCCAGGATCTCCATGGTCTCGCCGTCCATCCCCATGCGGTCATATACCTTGGTGTTGTCCCAAGGCTCCATCTGGATGGTCATGTCGATCTTCTCGGTGCTTTTGATGGAACCGATACCGAAGATGC
>SVPB01000081.1 GCA_015066065.1 Oscillospiraceae bacterium
TCTTATGGAAGGAGTTGGCCAATGGCGGGGCGTATGGTGATTTTCGCTTGCTGCACGACACGGCAGATAGATTGGACACCGAGCCATTCGCCGAGGCTTTTTATGCGGCGGTGCAGGGCGCTGTGACACGCGGAGAGGTGACCCCGGAGAACGCCCGTTTGCTGTACGAGCTGGGGCAGGACAGCGGACGTACGGATATGGCCGGTCAGCAAGGGCTGCTGTCCGCTTACCGGGATCAGATACATCAGGCGGAAGAAGAAGCTCGCCGGGAGGCGGATAATAAGGGACGGATATACCGGATGATGGGGTTAGCCGGCGGCGTGTCGTTGGCATTACTGTTGCTGTAGAGGTGCAGACGGATGGATGTGGATCTCATATTTAAAATTGCGGCGATCGGTATCATTGTAGCGGTACTGAATCAGCTGCTGGTGCGCTCCGGCCGGGAAGAACAAGCCATGATGATGACCCTGGCTGGATTGGTGGTGGTGTTATCCATGATCGTAACGCAGATCAGTGACCTGTTCACTACGGTCAAGTCGGTGTTTGGCCTATGACCGAACTTCTTGTTGGGATCATGGGTACGCTGCTTTGCACAGCCTTGTTGGCAGTGGTACTGCGCGGCCATCGACCGGATCTGGCGCTGTGCCTGAGCTTAGGTGCCGGTGCGGTGGTGCTGTTGGCGGTGCTGCGCCAGTTGCTCCCTCTGATGGGCGACCTGAACCGTCTGCTGCAGGGGACAGCGATAACGGCCTCTCACATTGCAACGGTATTTAAGGCTGCCGGCATCTGTCTGGTGACCCAGTTGACGGCGGATACCTGCCGGGATGTAGGCGAGACAGCGCTGGCTGGTAAGGCGGAGCTGGCCGGACGGTTAATGCTGCTGGTGCTGTCGGTGCCGGTATTCACGGATATTCTTGCGTTGGTCACCGGTCTGCTGGGAGGAAATGGATGAGACGGGGCTGTTTGGCGGCATTGCTGTTGTGTTTTCTGTTGGCCTTGCCGGTTAAGGCAAATACCCAGGCGCAGTACCGGGAACAGCTGGAGGCTGGCGGCGCCGCCGACCTTGCACAGCAGCTGCCAGCCAATGCGCAGGAGCTGATGAAGGAGCTGGGGCTGGATCTGGCTGCCCCGGAATCCTTTACCTCCCTATCGGGCGAACGGTTGATGGAATCGCTGGGAACTTTACTGCGTCAGCAGAGCCTCGGCCCGTTGTCCACCGCCGCCTCTTTGATGGCGGTGGTGGTGCTGGCTGGTTTGTTTTCCGGTTATGGGAGTGCCGTGAGCACCTCCGATTTACGACAGACCTATCATACGGTGACCGTGCTGGGGGCTACGGGGTTGTTGCTCACACCGTTGGCAGGATTGTTGCAGACGGTATGGCAGGCCGTAGAAAGCGTAACGGTGTTTCTGTATAGCTATATACCGGTATACGCCGCCATCATTGGTGTATCCGGTGGTGGGACATCGGCTCTGTCATACCAGAGCACCTTGCTGGCGACGGCTGAACTACTGGCTACCCTCCTGCGTACGGTGGTTTGGCCTTGCCTGACGGTGGCACTGGCGCTGGGCTGTATCGGCGCTGTGACCGAAGGGTTTCGTCTGGATGCTATCAGCAATGCCGTCCACAAGCTGATATTGTGGGGTATGGGATTGTTTTCTTCGGTGTTCACCTGGGTGTTGAGTACCCAGCAGATGGTGGCCCGTGCCGGTGATACTCTGGGAAGCCGTGCAATGAAGTTTTCGCTGTCCAGCTTTGTGCCGGTGGTGGGCGGTGCCCTGAGTGAAGCGTATTCCACCGTGCTGGGCTGTGCCGGATTACTGCGGTCAACGGTCGGGGTGTTTGGGGTGGCGGCGGTGATCCTTACGGTACTGCCACCATTGGTAGGTTGTGTTTGCTGGAGCCTTTGTCTGCAGGTAAGCGGCGTGGCCGCCGGTCTGTTCCGGCTAAGTGCGCTGGAGTCATTGTTTCGTGCCGTGTCCGGCGCCGTACGGGTGCTTATTGCGGTGATGGCCATGCTGGCGCTGCTGATGGTGGTGTCCACGTCGGTGGTGGCATTTGTCGGGAAAGGGGTTTGAGATGGAAGGGTTTACCGGGTGGGCGGCGGTGGTGTGTACTGCGGCGGTGGTGTGCACCGTGCTATACCGGCTGTTTCCCGATACCTCGGTCGGCCGGCAAGGCCGCCAGCTACTGCCGGCGGTGTTTTTGTGTGTGGTGCTGACCCCTCTTGCCTCTCTTTCTATCGATCTGCCGGATAGGGGACAGACACCACCGCCGGATGAAGCACTTTTGCAGGCACGGGTGCGTCAGCAGACGGTGGAGCAGCTGCAGAACACCTTATTATCCATGATCAACCAAGCGTTGGAAAGCTACGGCTATCAGGCGGAAAAAGTTTTTGCTGCGATGGATATTGCGGAGGATGGGAGCATAAATATGGGACAGATTACCGTGTATGTAGAGAAGGAGGCTTTTCGCCGTTCCTCCTTGATAAAACAAGTGGTGGAAAAACGCATCGGCACCCCGGTGACGGTGGCGTTGCTGCAATGAGGGATGAAGGAGTAGGACAGATGATGACATCGCTCAAGGACACGATTAATCGGGCGGTCAAGCCGGGCAACGGCCGCTATCGGTGGCTTATTTGGGTGGGGCTGTTGGGCATCCTGCTGGTGGGGTTATCCGAGTGGATTCCCTCGTCGGAGGAATCCCTGCCGAATTCGCCGGCGGCGGTGAGTGCTTCGGAGCTGGAGCAGGCGCTGGAGGAACGGGTCACCGATCTTCTGCGGCAGATGCAGGGGGTAGGGGAATGCCGGGTTATGGTAACGCTGGAGCAGGGGGTGCAGCAGGTATATGCCACCGACACCGCCGGCGACAGCACGCAGACGCTGACGGTGACCACCGATCATGGCCCGGTGGGCTTGCCGATTGCGCAGGTCCAGCCGGTGGTGAAAGGGGTCGCCGTGGTGTGTGCCGGCGGTGGCAACCCAGCGGTAAATGAACAAGTCAGCGATTTGATTACCACGGTATTTCACATTTCCACCCATCGGGTGTGTGTGACCCAAATGAATTAGTGGAGGAGAACCGACGATGAAAAAGTTTTTTGAAAAAAAGCAATGGTTGACCGTGTCGCTGGTGGCGGCGCTGGGCTTGGCGGTGTACCTGAACTATTATTTTACGCAGGAACCGATTCTGTCCGCCGGTGACGTTACCTCCGGCCTGCCCGCAGGAGGAGAAGCAGACAGCCTGCCGGTGGGCGGCACCGTCTCCGACGTGCCCAAGGAGCCGGTGACGCCGCCCGAGGAAGAGGGCTATTTTGCGGCGGCCCGCGCTTCACGGGCGACCGCCCGGGAGGAAGCGGTGCGCTTGCTGGATGAGGTTCTTGCCAGCGCCACGGCCGGTGAAAAGGAAAAGGCGGAGGCCACCAAGCAGGTGTCTGCTATTGCCGCCAACATTCTCAAGGAAAGCAACACGGAAAATTTGATTTTGGCCAAGGGCTTTGCCCAATGCGTTGTTTTTATTGATGGAGAAAACTGCAGCGTGGTGGTGGAATCCGATGCGCTGCAGCCTCAGGAAACGGCGCAGATATTGGAGCTGGTGCAAAGCCAGACCGGCGTTGCGGCAAAAAACATTAAGATATCCACGCCTAAAACATAAAAAAATAATAAAAACCGTTGCCAAATTTAATCTTTGTGTTATAATAGAGTTAGATGTATGGATTTCCATATAACAGCAATACTATGGACACAACGCAAAGGAGGACTTACCAATGGAAGCCAAAGAATTCAAGACCTCAGAAGGCACCTGTATCATTTCGGGTGACGTCATCGCCTCCATCGCGGCAACGGCAGCGTCCGAGGTGCCCGGTGTGGCCTCTCTGGCCAGCCGCCCGGCCGATCTGCGCGGCATTGTCAGCACCACGCAGTCTAACAAGTCCGTTCGGGTGATGAACACCGAGAACGAGACGGTTCTGGACGTGTATGTGGATCTCCAGACCGGTGCCAAGATTCAGGAAACCGCTTCTCAGATCCAGCAGAGTGTAAAGATTGCTGTGCAGTCCATGACCGGCAAACCGGTCACCCGGGTAAACGTGCATATCGAAGGTATGGTCTCCCCGGAAGATAAGAAGTGATTTTTCAGGCGGGCCCTCCGCGCAGGTGGAGGGCTTTTTTCCTATGTATGGATGCATATTTATACGCAAAATGAAACTTGAAAGCAGAGGTTTTTTATCATGACCAGACGGGAATCCCGTGAGCAGGCATTTGCCCTATTGTTCGAAAAGCTGTTTAATGATGCGCCGGTGACCGTGTTGGCAGAGGCGGCGGTGGAAGCACGCGATGCCTCTACCAGCGGCTTTGCCATGCAGCTGGCTACGGGGGCGGAGGCCCATATAGAAGAACTGGACGCCAGGATCGCTGCTCATGCCAAGAATTGGAGCAAGGAGCGCATCTCCCGGGTGGCGCTGTCGGTGATGCGCTTATCGGTGTATGAGATGCTGTACGAGGCGGATATCCCGGCCAGCGTTTCCATTAACGAGGCGGTGGAGCTGGCTAAGATCTATGGCGGTGAAGAAGACGCCACGTTTGTCAACGGTGTGTTGGGCGGCGTGGCTCGTGAGCTGCCGCCTGAGGCAGAATAATGGCCGGCTATCTGGGGCTGGACACCAGTAACTATACCACCTCGGCTGCTTACATAGCGGCGGATGGCGTCATCACACAGAGTAAGCAGCTCCTTCCGGTTAAGGAGGGGGAGATGGGTCTGCGTCAAAGCGATGCGGTATTCCATCATACCCGTCAGTTGCCGGAACGTTTGGAGGAGCTGGCATCCTGCCTGCAGCAAGGCGTGTGTGCTGTGGCGGCCTCCGATCGTCCTCAGCAGCAGGAAGGCTCTTATATGCCCTGCTTTTTGGTAGGGGCAGGAGCCGCCCGTCAGCTGGGCGCCGCTTTGGGTGTGCCGGTGCATCTGTTCACCCACCAGCAGGGTCATGTGATGGCTGCTCTGGTCGGTTCTGACAGCTTGTCCTTGCTGGGTCGCCCCTTTTTGGCTTTTCATGTGTCCGGCGGCACCACCGATGCTTTGCTGGTGGAGACGGACGAGACCTCCTTCATCCGTTGCCGGGTGGTGGGACGCTCTCTCGATCTCAAGGCCGGCC
>SVPB01000016.1 GCA_015066065.1 Oscillospiraceae bacterium
AACCGGCTTAACCGTCGGCCCATTGTACGGTATTGTTGTGGAGATTTTCAAAAACCTCATCCACTTAATGCGTACCACGACCTTCGGTATTGGCGAGCTTATGAACGTTATCATGGGCAGCACCATGATCGTCACCATGTGGCTTGGATGCCGCCTGGCAGGGCGCCTATTCAAAAAATCGGACGACAGCTCGGTAATATATTACGTCAGCGCCATAGCCACCGTTGCAATGACCATCCTGGTGGGTTGGCTCACCAACGCAGCTCTTACCCCTGTCTTCTTTACGTTAGCCGGTATTCCCATCACGGCGGAGGCTGTCTTAGCCGGCGTATGGGGTTCCACTCTGCTAAATGCCATAAAAAGCGCAGTTACCATCCTGCCGTTCTGGCCGCTTATCCATGTGATCAATCAAGTTTTTAAAAGATTTAGTTGACAAAATTCGCACCAAGTGTTATAGTACCAGTTGACAATTTCATTGCCTTATCAAGAGTGACGGAGGGAACAGGCCCGATGATGTCCGACAACCTGTGGCTATCGCCATAAGGTGCCAAATCCTGCGGTAACGACCGAAAGATGAGGGATTCTTCCGACGCTCGGCTGTTGCCGGGCGTTTGTTATTCTATGGGAGGTTACATCATGTCAAAGCATTTATTTACATCAGAATCTGTTACGGAAGGACACCCCGACAAGGTATGCGACCAGGTATCCGATGCCGTTCTTGACGCTATCCTGACGCAGGATCCGGCGGCACACGTTGCGTGTGAGACCACCTGCACCACCGGACTTGTCCTCGTCATGGGCGAGATTACCACCACCGCCAAGGTTGACGTCCAGAAGATTGCTCGTGAAGTGATCTTGGACATTGGCTACCGTGGTGAAGAAGGCAACTTTGACGGTGCCAGCTGCTCTGTTATCACCGCTATCGACGGACAATCGCCGGACATCGCTATGGGGGTTAATGCTGCCATCGAAAGCCGTGACGGCGATAACAACGACCGCTACGACCGCATCGGTGCCGGCGATCAGGGCCTGATGTTTGGATACGCCTGCAAGGAGACTCCCGAGCTGATGCCGTTGCCCATCTCCTTGTCCCATGCCCTGTGCAAGCGTCTGACCGCTTTGCGCAAAGATGGCACCCTTCCCTACCTCCGTCCGGATGGCAAGGCGCAGGTAACAGTCGAATACGACGGCAACACACCCGTTCGCGTGGAGACGGTGGTAGTGTCTACCCAGCACAGTGCATCGGTTGACCTGGAAACCATCCGTCACGACGTGATCGAGAAGATTATCCGTCCGGTCATTCCATCCGATTTGCTGGATGACAACACCCACTTCTTCGTTAATCCCACCGGTCGTTTTGTTATCGGTGGTCCGCAAGGAGACACCGGTTTGACCGGCCGCAAGATCATCGTCGACACCTACGGCGGTTACGCCCGTCACGGTGGCGGTGCGTTCTCCGGTAAGGACCCCACAAAGGTGGATCGTTCTGCCAGTTACATGGCTCGATATGCTGCCAAAAACGTGGTGGCGGCCGATCTGGCAGAACGTTGCGAGATTCAGCTGGCGTATGCCATCGGCGTGGCCAATCCCGTGTCCGTGCTGGTTGACACCTTTGGCACCGGAAAATACAGCGACGATGTGATCGCTGAGGCGGTTAAGTCCGTGTTTGATTTCCGCCCGGCGGCCATCATCGACACGCTTGATCTGCAGAAACCTATCTACCGGCCTTTGGCGGCCTACGGTCACATCGGCCGTGAGGACGTGGACGCCCCATGGGAGCGCACGGACAAGACCGGTGCGCTGTTGGCGGCCATACATTGACAACGAAAAGCGGTTGCAGGCACATGCCTGCAACCGCTTTTATCATTTAAGAAATCCGCTGACGATCTGTTCTTCCGCTTCTTGCTCGGTAAGCCCCAGGGTCATCAGCTTGATTAGCTGCTCACCGGCAATCTTGCCGATAGCCGCCTCATGAATAAGTGCCGCATCCAGATGGTTGGCGGTAAGCTCCGGAATGGCACTAACCTTGGCATGATCCATAATAATAGCATCGCACTCGGTATGTCCATTACAACGGGCGTTGCCATTAATGCGGGATCGGAACACCTGCTCCGATTCTCCCTTGGCGACCGACCGGGACATGACATTCGCACTGCATCCCTCACCGTTCATGTCGACAGTAAAGTCGGTCCCAGCAAACTGCTGACCGTGGGTCATGATCTTTTCACGCACGATCAAGGTAGCTCCTTGAGCGATCCGGGCGGTGGTATCACGCTGGGTGGAATCCACCCCTTTAATCTGTGTTGTCTCCATCTCCATATAAGAGCCTTCGTCCAGCTCAATAATGGTCGTGGGATTCATCACATTCTTTCCGTTGCCGTCACCCTCACCGTAATGCTTCTCCACATACTTCAGCCGTGCACCGGCAGCCAGGTGGAAGGAATGGATACCATCATGGCGGGATTCGCTGTCACCGCCATTGTGGATGCCACAACCGGCTATGATGGTCACATCCGCATTTTCGCCAATGTAGAAATCGTTATAAACAAGATCCTGCAGGCCAGTCTGGCTGAGCAAAACCGGGATGTGTACGCTCTCGTTCTTGGTCCCCGGCTTAATGATAATGTCGATGCCGGGCTTATCCGTCTTGGTAACGATGTCAATGTTCTCGGTTGTCGCCCGGCCGGACAGACTACCGTTAGTGCGGATGTTATAGGCCCCTTGGGGTACATCGTGCAGGTCGGCTATCTGTTCGAGAAGGTTCTTTTCGATCTTATCCATTGTCATCCCCCTCTCACAGCTTGTCCGTCAAAACAGAACAAGTACCTTGTCCCGACAGCAGCTCCGGCAAGATATCACCGCGCGCGCCGTCAGCACGAACACTGCCATCAGCAATAACGATAACCCGATCCGCTATACTAAGAATACGCTCCTGATGGGAGATGATCATGATGGAACCGCCCAGTTTCTCGTGCATGGATTCAAACACCTGAATTAGGTTGTTGAAGCTCCACAGATCGATACCGGCCTCCGGCTCGTCAAAGATGGATAAGCGTGTACCACGAGCAATGATCATAGCAATCTCTATACGCTTGAGCTCTCCGCCCGAGAGGCTGGCGTTAATCTCACGGCCAATGTATTCACGAGCACACAGCCCTACCTCTGAAAGATAGCCGCAAGCCTCGGATATGGAAATATCACGACCAGCCGCCAAGGTGATCAGGTCCTTCACGGTTAACCCCTTGAAGCGTACTGGCTGTTGGAACGCAAAGCTAATACCGGCTAGCGCACGCTCGGTAATGGATTTATCCGTAATGTCCTGGCCGTCAAGATAGAGGCGCCCCTCCGTAGGCTGAATAATACCGGCAATCATACGGGCAAGGGTGGATTTACCGCCTCCATTGGGGCCGGTAATGGCCACAAAGCGTTCATCGATTGTCAAAGAAATATTTTTGAGAATATCCCGTTTCTGCCCGTCGGCATCCACGGTATAGGTGATGTTTTTAAGTTCCAGCATAAAGAGTTCCTTCCGTTAAAAAGAGACAATTAATCCTTGATATCGCTATCAACACCAATGGAGTAGCGCAGGCTGGACAGAGGATCATCCTTGATCTGCACATACTCAGGAGAGATATAGAAAGTGAAATCATTGGTATCTCCCGCAGGAATGGTGAAGGTCGTAGGAATCTGGTCAGACGAGCCACTGGCAATCAAAGCGCCGGAGGGGCTGCTGTAAATCTCCAGCGAAATGGAATTAACGTGGCAGAGCTTTTCGGAACCATTACCCAACAGCATCTCGACCGCTAAATAACCGCCCTTCGTATAATAGGCTTGGCGAACCACCGCCGTGACCTTGTTAGGATCCAGCTCCGGACGATCATCCATACGGGAAAAATAGGTCATACTGTCGTCTTGTTCCTTCCACTGGGCCTTGCTTGCCTGAATGGACTGATAGATAAACACGCCGACGCCAATAGCGACAATAACCGCCAAAATAACACCCAGAACAATAATGTCGCCACGGTGCTCCCTAAGCTCCTTGCGGTTAGCCTCCCGACGGGCGGCGCGGAGCTTGGCTTCTTCCTCCTTGCGACGGCGCTGCTCCTCCTGCCGTTCCTTACGGATATCCTCACGGGAACGATGTGCGCCAAAAAATTCAGAGGACGAAATATCATCCTCGATCAGGCCGGAAATTTTAGGCTTACTGTTTTTCTTATCACTCAAGGAAAACACTTCCTTTCAAATTGCTTATTCTTAAATATGATACACGAAATCAGACAATTTGTAAAGTGATAAATAGAAAGTTTACAATTAATTGTAGCAGTAGTTAAGGCAGGAGATATCTCCTGCCTTAACTCAAAACATATCGGTTACGTTTTCCAACAGATCGCCAATAGAGTGAAGCGCTTTGCCGGCGTTCTTTTTGATGCCCTTCTTATTCTTCTTGATGTAGCACGTACCGGCAACACCCACAGCACACCCCAACACCATACCAATGCCAACGCCCTTCATAAGATCTCCAAACGACTTACACACGGTTACCACTCCTTTCCCACGTAGTGTACCCAAATGCTGCCGAGATAAACGTCAGATTCTTGTTGCGATACACAAAAAATTATGCTACAATAGCTGTGATAAATAAAAAGGAGCCGCTTACCATGTCCGTACTTAACATAGTCCTGGTAGAACCAGAGATTCCGCAAAATACCGGCAATATCAGCCGCACCTGCGCCGCTACCGGCGCCCGCCTGCATCTGGTGGAGCCGCTGGGATTTAAGATCGACGATCGACAGCTCAAGCGTGCCGGTCTGGATTATTGGCATCTGCTTGATATCACCTACTACCGCGATCTGGACGACTTCTTCTCAAAAAACGCCGGACCGTTCTTCTACTTTTCAACCAAAGCAAAAAAGATCCATTCTGACGTTAGCTACCCTGACGGCGCTTATCTGGTGTTTGGTAAAGAAACCAAAGGCTTACCGGAATCACTGCTACACGAGAATCCGGAGAGCTGTGTGCGTCTCCCAATGATCGATCGGGATGAGGCTCGGTCTCTTAATCTGTCCAATTCCGTCGCTGTCGGCGTGTACGAAGTGCTGCGCCAATGGGGGTATCCGGGCATGCGTACTGCCGGCCATCTTACGCAATATGACGAATGAAAAAAGTCGAAAGATTCCTCTTGATTTTTTTGTGCGAGCATGCTATAATGGGCGCAATCCATTATAACATGCAGGTATAGTTCATCGGTAGAACACTTGCTTCCCAAGCAAGATAGGAGGGTTCGACTCCCTTTACCTGCTCCAAAACGGCTTGTTTCGACAAGCCGTTTTTTGCATAACGGATCGAGGTGAACGTATGAAAATACTAGCGGAGGCTCTTCTTAAATTCATTGCCGGCATTGTCTTGGTAGGACTACTTGTATTCCTGCCAGCCGGCAGCGTGTGCTATATGGAAGGATGGTTGCTCATGGGAGTGCTGTTCATCCCCATGCTGGCTGGCGGTGTCGTTCTGCTGTTAAAACGACCGGCATTGCTTAAGAAAAGGCTTAACGGAAAAGAAAAGCTAAGAGAACAGGGCGTGGTGGTGAAGCTGAGTGGACTCATGTTCGTTGTCGGCTTTGTGGTCGCCGGGCTGGATCATCGATACGGTTGGTTGCCTCTCCCCCGTTGGATCTCTCTGGTCGCTGCCGCTATCTTTCTTCTTGCATATGGGCTCTATGCCGAAGTCTTGCGTGAGAATGTGTACCTATCCCGTACCATTGAAGTGCAAGAAGGCCAAACGGTGCTGGACACCGGTCTCTACGTTATCGTGCGTCATCCTATGTACGCCGCCACCATCCTTCTCTTTTGGTCCATTCCATTTATTCTGGGTTCTTTATGGTCCTTTTTGATTTTCTCATCCTATCCCGTCATCATCGTTGTTCGCATTAAAAGTGAAGAGAAGCTGCTGGAAAAGGATCTCTCCGGATACGCGGCATACAAAGAACGTGTCCCTTATCGACTCGTTCCGTTCATATGGTAAAAAACGCCCGTTTTCATGCTTAGTAGCACGAAAACGGGCGTTTGTTATTGGGCATCTCGGTAGGCCAGTTCCTGCTCAACGAGCCAATCATTGACCGCCTTCAGGCCATCGGTGTCCAGAGGAAATGACGCCTCCGACTGCCGGGGGCTCAGTTCGCTGCTGAGCATGCCATACCACGTAAATACTTCTATATGAGCGTCTACGCCTTTTTCAGCATCGCTTTTAACAGGCGTGATCCGGAAGTTGAATCCACCGCTGCTGCCACAGTACGGATTTCCATTCACAAAAAAGGTGATCTTTGGTATATCGAACATAATTAACAACCCTTCTTTACGTAACACTTATTCAACAACTGTATCGGATAGGCGGTAGGTATAGTCGCCAAGATCATATACCTCAGAAAAACAAGAGGCATACTTAAGCGCTTGACCGGCACCGATGGCCACGCAATGCTCGGGATCATCCGCCACGTGGATGGCAACACCGGTCAGGCGTGCAAAATACTCGGTTATCCCAGCGATTCTGGCGCCACCACCGGTGAGCCACATGCCATCCTCCATGATGTCGGCTGCCAACTCAGGCGGTGTGATCTCCAGCACACGTTGCACTAGATCACCCATCTCACGCACCGTATCGGTAGTGGCTTCACACAGCTCATCAGAGGTCACCACCTGGCTGCGCGGCAAGCCGGTAACAGCATCGCGCCCCTTCACCACAACCGTGGCGACCTCCTCCCTGGGAAAGACACAACCAGCTTGCTTCTTTGCCTGCTCTGCGGACAATTCGCTGATGATCAGGTTATACCGAGAGCGAACAAATCGGACAATATCCTCATCCATGGTCATACCGCCGCAACGAACCGAAGAGGATACCGCCGTCCCTCGCAAGGATATCACAGCCACATCGGTGGTACCGGCGCCAATATTGATGACCAGCTGACCACGAGGCTTTGTCACATCCATGCCGGCTCCAATGGCAGAGGCTACCGTCTGCGGAACCAAGGTGACGCGTCGAGCACCTGCAGAATATACCGCCTCGATGAAAGAGCGACGCTCTACCTCCGTGATATCTTCCGCAATACTCACCGCTACATACGGTTTGGTTATGCGGTTGGAGCACACCTTATGCAAAAAATACCGCAGCATTTTTTCTGCCATTTCATAGGAAGTAATCACGCCGTTGCAAACAGGGCGCATGGCAACGATGGAGGGCGGTGTGCGTCCCAGCATAGACTCCGCCTCCTGGCCGCAGGCCACAACATGACCATCACGTTTGCTTACCGCAATCACAGAGGGCTCGTCCAATACGATCCCACGATCCGGGTCACATATCACCACCCGTGAACTGCCAAGATCAACGCCTAAGTTCATCCGTCATTCTCCTTATACTGCGTAGATTCAAACGTCTATCGCCTATTATACATCATTTTTCTCTTTTTTCAAGATGGAGGCCAGGGCGGTCACAGCGTATACGCGCTCGGCACCATAGATCTGCAGCATCTTGGCACACTCGTGCAAGGTGGCACCGGTGGTATGAAGATCATCCACCAGAAGTATCGTCTTCCCACGAAGAGGATGATCACCAATCACATCAAAGGCGCCGAGCAGATTAGCCTCCCGGCGCATCAGGGTCTGCTCTTTTTGCGATGGTGTTCGATAAATTTTGGTGAGTAACGGACAAAAAGGCACACGAATGCACGATGATAAAGCTTTGGCTAACAGCTCCGACTGGTTAAATCCACGTTGACGCAGTGAATCGGCGTGTAACGGAACGGCTGTAACATAATCAAAGGAAATGCCTCCGTATTCCCGGCGTACCAGTTCTGCCATCTCAATTGCGAGACCGTTCACCGTACTAACCTCTCCCTGATTCTTGAGAATACCTGCCGCTTTACGGCCCACACCTTCATAGTAAAACGGCATGACACATCGTTCGTAGGCCCGGCTCTTGTTGCGACAATTACATTTATCGCTTGAACGACCACAAAAATCGCACACAGGCGGCAGTACAAACGGAGCCTCACGACGACAAGTGTCACATAGATGCTCTCTCCACGCAACAACCTCACCGCAAAGGCAACAGCGCGCTGGATACAAAAGATTTAATAGCCATCGATTAAAGTCATGCATTACAGAAGTCCCTCAGCGCTCATCAGAAAGGTACGTAAACCGGTATAACGAAGCGTCTTTCGATCGTTATCAATCATCTGTTGGATAGTTTCCAGACTACCGACCAGCACAAGCATTTTTTTAGCCCGGGTCACCGCCGTGTATAAGAGATTGCGATAGCAGAGATTGGAAACGTTACGAAAAACCGGCATGACCACCGCATCAAACTCACTGCCCTGGCTTTTATGTACCGTGATGGCATAGGCAAGCTCTAAGTCCTTGGCATCCTGTCGGGTATAAAGAGCCACCCGATCCTCATAACGAACCATCAGAGAGTCTGCTTTTAAGTTAATCTCTTCCAAAATACCGATGTCGCCGTTAAACACGCCACAGCCGGATTCTCCATCATCTCGGGTCCAGGGAATATCGTAATTATTCCGTGTGTGCATGACCTTGTCTCCCACACGCAAGGTATACCCCTCAATGGTAATCTCGGTACGTGTTTTGTCTGAAGGGTTAAGCAGGGACTGGAGCATCCCGTTAAGGGCACCCGTGCCCAAATCCCCTTTCCGACCGGCACACAGCACCTGAATGCCGTTAAAAACCGTATAACCGTATGCCTTAGTCAAGCGCTGGGTGCACAGGTCCAGCACCGTCTGTGCCGTTGCATCGGCGGAATCGCGGGGTAAAAAGAAGCAATCCCCCTTATTGTCAAGCTCCATACTTCTGCCGGCAACGATCCGGTGGGCGTTGGAAACAATACGACTTTCCAACGCCTGACGAAACACCTGCGTCAGCTGCACTACCGGCACAGTTTGACTATCAATAAGGTCGTGCAAAACGCTTCCGGCCCCAATGGAGGGAAGCTGATCAGTATCGCCAACGAGGATAAGACGACACCCGGTCTTCATCGCGCGCAACAGGCTTTCAAAGAGTAAAGTATCTACCATGGACATCTCATCCACGATAACTGCATCAGCCTCCAGCTGATTGCGCTCGTTCCTTTCAAAAGCCGGTGTCTCGCTTTCGTCCCATTTAACCTCTAGCAAGCGATGCAAGGTCTTGGCATCACGACCGGTCAGCTCGGCGATGCGCTTGGCGGCGCGCCCGGTGGGAGCCGCAATAGAGACCAGCTCACCCATGCTTTCCAGCAGTGTGATCATACCACGCAGCGTGGTTGTCTTACCGGTGCCCGGGCCACCCGTCAATATAAGGATACCCTTGGAGACTGCCTGTATCATGGCTTCACGCTGCTTTTCTTCGTAACAGATGTGATAGTTACGCTCCATAGCGTCGATGCGAAGCTCTATATCCTCCCGTAAAACGGCACTTTCCATGCTCATCAGCGGTAAACGACGGGCAATAAATAATTCCGCCTCATAGAGATGCGGGAGAAACAAAAACTCCCTCTCATCCATCACATGGGCACGCAAAACGTCCTTTTCCTTCATAGTGGCAATAACCGTTTCCACCGATTCGGGTGAAACGCCCAGCAAACGTGCGGCGGTTGGAATCACCTTATCGGCCGGCAGACAAGTATGACCGTTGCCGGTGTTGTGGCGCAGAACATATAACACACCGGCTTCCAAGCGATTACCGTCATCTTTATCAGCCCCCAATTGCATCGCCAGGCGATCTGCTCTTTCAAATCCGATGTATAAGCCGGGCGTGCATAGCAGATAGGGGTTCGCCTTGACACGTGCCAGGGTGGCGTAACCAAACATTTTCCAGCAACGCATCGCCTCGTTGGGGGTCAGTCCATAGCCGGCAAAAGCCATGACGACCTCCCTTAAGCCAAACTGCGATGCAAAGCTTTGCCCCATTTCACGGGCCTTGCTAAGGGATATCCCTTTAATCTTGGCCAGCTCCTGTGGTTCCTCTTCAAGGATACGCAGGGAATCGGCACCAAAGCGATCAACAATCTTGACGGCTGTGCTGGGACCAATACCACGCACAGCACCCGATGCAAGATACCGAAGAATCATGGTACTGTCGGTGGGCAAGCTGCTTTCGCACGCCGTAGCCTTAAATTGACGGCCAAAGGTATGATGCTCAACAAACTCGCCCTGAAGACGCAAACTTTCTCCTACCTGCACATAGGGTAAAGTGCCCACGATCGTTTCAAGAGTGCCGTCCACGTCCAATTCCAGAACCGTCCAGCCGTTATCGTCGTTACGAAATACAATGTTTTCTACCGTGCCTTGCAGTTGTACGACCTGCTCATCCGACATACTTTACCCTCCTATTCCTTACTGTCCTTTAAAAACATAATCATATCCTCTCTGGTGAGAGGTATGACGGTAGCATCCTCTTGCAGCAAGCGTTCCGCTATCTTTGACTCCTCATCATCCAGTGCCGGCAATAACACCAAGGTGCAACGGCACGGATCCTCTCTCCAGGCATGCTGCGTCTGTAAACAACGCATCAGCGGATCCAACGCCTCCAAAGAATCCGGTATAGCCAACCGATACAGACAAACCGACCGATCACACCGTGTCATTAACAAGCATATCTTGCGTATCAAATGAGCACACCCGTACAGCGAAAGCGCTAAAACGGCAAACCACGCGATCCATTCCCCTACTCCCATAGCACAGCCTCCTTTTGTTGCGTTACGCCATACTATGCATGGGGACATCCTCCGGTGCGTGTCCCTCAGCCAGCATTAAAGCGGCTAATATTCTGCCGCACTAACAAACGAAGCAGTGCCTTGGCGTTAAAGGGAAACAGAGGATATAGATAGTGCCCACCGGCCACCGTTTTGGTGGTCACCAAAATAATCAGCATGAGTGTCATTCCTGCCAGCAGTCCCCAGCCGTTAAACAGCCAAGTGAGCAAAAGAAACAGGATCCGAAACAGCTTAAAGGCATACGTCAACTCATGGCTGGGCTGGGTAAAAGAGGCAATCGCCACAAACGCCATATACGCTAACAGCTCTGCCACAAACAATCCGGCTTGCACCGCAAACTCACCGAATACCAGCGCTCCCACCAAACTAAGCGCATTGCTTAATGAAGAGGGAGTGTTCAACGAGGCAAGTTTCAGGGTGTCAATGAGAATCTCTACCAGTAACAGCTGTACGATCAGAGGAATCGCACCCATCTTTTCAATACGTATAAACTCCAAAGCGGCCGGAATATGGTCCTGGTTTTTCATCAGATAATACCAGATCGGAGTGATAAATAGGGTCACCATAAAAATAAAGCTTCTCACCCACCGAAGATACGTGCCGACGATCGGGGGAAAATAATAATCGTTGGTATCCTGCGAAAAACTAAAAATAGAGGTAGGAAGGATCATCGCCGCAGGCGAATTGTCAATCAGCAGCACGATCTGGCCTTCCACAACGCTGGCAGCCGCACTATCCGGTCTCTCGGTATAACGAATACGTGGAAACGGATTATACCACTGCTTGGGAAGCAAACATTCTGCCAGCCCCTCCTGACTCATGGTGAGAGACGGGATGGTGATTGCCTTAATCCTCTTGCGAAGCGTATCCAAATACCGACGATCTACCCGATCATCCATATAGCATAAGCAAATGTCGGTAGAGGAAAGCTCCCCTACTTGTATTGCCTCAAAGGTTAAGGCAGGGTGACGTAAACGACGGCGGATCAGGGCCGTATTAAACACCAACGTCTCCACGAATCCGTCGCGCGAGCCACGCAGCACACGATCAGACTCCGGCTCCTGCACACCACGCACCGGATAGGTACGGCTATCCACTAGAATGACACGGTCAAGGCCAGAAACCACCAGAGCCGTTACCCCGGAAAGCACCTGCAGACATATCGTCTGTAAATCGTCGCTGCAATCCACCTCAATATACGTAATGTAGCGGGCAATAAACGTCTGTGCATCGGTTAGCCCCTTAACATCGGATGCCGGTATTTTATTTAAAAACTGAAGCATTTTATCCAGAATTTGATCCTTGGCAAACCCGTCGACAAAATACATGGTGGCAGAACGACCTGCGACCACGCACTCGCGACTGACAAGATCGAAGCTGCTATCGACACGCAGCTTACTGTTGAGCTGCGTAACCGTCTCCTGATAGTTCACACATACCACTCCTTTTGCTAGTAGTATGTGCAAATTGCTTGGAGAATATCACGCTCATACAAGGGCAATGAACGCCGCCAAGCTCCCTCGTTCAGCACCACAGTAACGATGCGACCAGAAAAGATTCGGATGACACCGTGTACACAGATCTGTCACTGTAATGTTATCTGCCTTTACACCACAATCAATCAAGGTGCGGCGGTTAACCGCCCACAGATCAATGTGATATTTCCCACCGCCGTCATTGCGGTAACAAGAATCAGAGAATGCCGGCACACGAGTAAAAGCCTCAAAGACGGGCGTATCCACCTCAAAGCAGCACTTACCGATAGACGGGCCGATACCCACCAATATATTCTCCGGATGGCAGCCGTAACCGCGGCACATCTCCTCGACTGTCACTCGACCGATACCGGCCGCCGTGCCACGCCATCCGGCATGAGAGGTAGCAACCACTCGCTTGACCGGATCAAGAAAAAAGAGGGGTACGCAATCAGCGTACTGGGTACACAGGATCAAATGGGATTCCTCCGTTATCAAGCCGTCTACATCGGTATATTCGCGGGGACGGGTAACGCCGCGACCGCGGTCGGCCGACGTTACATGACGCACGTTGGTGGTATGGGTCTGCGCCGATATCACCACATCTTCATGGGACAGACCCATAGCCGCCACGAATAACCGAAAGTTTTCGGTGACCCTGTGTGCATCGTCACCACGCGTGTAACTCAGATTCATGGAATCGTAGATGCCCTGGCTGACGCCGCCCAAACGGGTGGAAAAACCATGACGAACAAAGCCATACCTGTCAAAAGACGGGAAGGTATAGTATAACAGATCGCCTTTGCGGTTCTCCTGCAAGGAAGTAGTGTGTGGTAGATACATTATTTATCCTCCTGCCTCGCTTCATCTTCATAAAGGCGAACGGCTTCCTCGCAGGCGACAACGAGCTGCTCACACACCACATCCCGACCAAATCGTTCTACGGTCAAACGGCGAATGGTGGAGCGATCGTACTGCGCCGCTTTGTCCAGCATAGACAGCATAGCCCCTGCCAGCGCCTCCGCATTATCCACTGGCACCAGCATCCCAGTCTCCGGTAAAATAATATCCTGAGGGCCACCGCACATGGTGCTGATGGCAGGTCGACCGCATGCGCCGCACTCGTTGAGAACGCAGGAAAGCGTTTCGGTACGAGAGGAACAGATAAAGCAGTCGCAATCGTTCATATAAAGCGGCGTTTCCTCTCGGGGAATCAGCCCAACCAGATGGCAATCATCCTCTATGCCCAGGTCGACGATCAACTGCTCGAGCTGATCGTGAAGATAACCGGCGCCGGCTATGAGAAGGCGCATGGGACGCTGATCTCGTTTGCGCAAGGCTGCAAAGGCGCGTATCAGGACGTCATATCCTTTAATCGGACGCAGCTGGCCCATGGCCGCAAAGGTAAAGGGAGCATGGGGATCACGCTTTTCTCCTATCGTAAAGCGCTCTTCATCAACCATGTCGGGGATAATGCGTGTCTGAGCATCGTAGGGCTTCATCACCTGCAATAAGCCAGAGCCGACACAAGCATTTACCTGAGCAGCATCCATGGTGGCGCATAAGCGACGGCGTGTGGCGCTCCCCTCTTCCTCGGTCACCACATACGAGGAATGTTCCATGAAAAATAAGGGAAGATGATAGCGTCGGCACAGAGAGATAGCCTCATATCCTTGCAGAGAAGAACGCAGATTTACCACATCCGGTCTCCCCCAAGAATCTTGCAACATACGGTACATCTTGTGCAGCATCCGAGTCCGCTGCCAACAGCGACCTTTTTCAAACCGGGGGGTCAGATTAGGGCGTACATAAACGTAGGTGTCCACCCCATTGATCACGTTGTGGATCAAGCCGTTATCCGCCCGGTGAAAGCTGCTTCCAACCTCGGCATACAGCACAGCCACTTGATGACCGCGAGCCACCAGTTCCTGCGCTTGCTCTTTATAAAATGAACCCAGCAAGGGCGCCGACGGCGTCCCATACCAGGATGGAATCATCAGAATTTTCATTATGCCACCTCCGTAACGATTACAGTATACGCAATTTTTAGTAAAAGTGCAAGTTTTAATCAATGAAAAAACGCATCCTTGATTTTTTTCTTTACAATGGGCAATAATTCCAGTATAATAGTAAGGAATACCACGGAGAATGGAGTATCAGCATGCTGCAATACGAAGAACTCAGATTACGCTTAGAAGGATTATTCCCCCAGATTGAGGATTTGGCCCAGTCCATCGGTCTTTCACAGCTCATACGGGAAGCGGACGAGCTGGATGCCCGGGCGGCGGCTCCGGGTTTCTGGGACGATATGGAATCTGCCAAAAAGATCACCCAAAAAACCGCAACGATCAAGGATAAGATCGATGCTTATCAGCGCCTGCAGGCCGACTATCAGGATACCCTGACCCTCATTGAACTGGCCAACGAAGCAGAGGATCTGTCCCTTTATGATGAGTGCGTACAGAGCATCGAGCAGATCGAGAAATCCATGGAAACACAGCGATTAGCTACCCTGCTCAGCGGCGAATACGACAGCAAGAACGCCATCCTCACCTTCCACGCCGGCACCGGCGGCACCGAAGCGCAGGACTGGGCGGAAATGCTCTACCGTATGTATACCCACTGGGCAGAGCGTCACGGCTACAAGTATAACATCCTGGATTATCAGGACGGGGACGAAGCCGGACTGAAGAGTGCCTCCATTGAGATCCTGGGTGAAAACGCATACGGCTATCTTAAGGGCGAGGCCGGGGTACACCGCTTGGTGCGCATCTCCCCCTTTGACGCATCCGGTCGCCGTCACACCTCCTTCTCCGCCCTCGAAGTAATGCCGGAGATCGACGAGGATACGCAGGTAGATATCCGCCCCGAGGACATCAAGATGGACGTGTTCCGTTCTTCCGGCGCCGGTGGTCAGCACATCAACAAAACCTCCTCGGCTGTACGACTCACCCACATTCCCACCGGCATCGTCGTAGCGTGCCAAAACGAACGCAGCCAGTTTCAAAACCGAGACAAGGCCATGGCCATGCTCAAGTCTAAGCTCGTAGAAATTAAAGAACGGGAGCATCTCGAAAAGCTGGATGACATCAAAGGCAACCAAGCGCAGATCGCCTGGGGCAGCCAGATCCGTTCATATGTGTTTATGCCCTATACGCTGGCCAAGGATACACGCACCGGCTTTGAAACCGGTAACATCCAAGCGGTCATGGACGGCGAAATTGATGGGTTCATCAATGCCTATTTGCAGGCTCTTGCCAACGGCACTCTTGGTAAAGCTACCGCCGCTGAAGATTAAGCACCTAGGGTGACACGGATAACCCGAAAAAGACGGCTATTCCGTTCACCCATCATTAAAACACTCACGAATACGGCACCTGCCAAGGGAAAAAGGCCGAAAAGCACCGAAAACAGCCGCTTGGTGCTGATTCGGGTTATTCATGTCACCCTAAGCAAATAGCACCGTCACGTAGCAGACGTGACGGTGCTGTCCTTTTATTGCTTATTCCTTATGTACTCGTCAATAGCATAGGCAGCCTTTTTGCCGGCTCCCATAGCCAAAATGACGGTAGCGGCTCCGGTCACAGCATCACCGCCGGCATACACACCTTTACGTGAGGTCAAGCCGTCCTCATCCGCAACGATACCGCCCCAGGAATGGGTCTCCAAACCGTGAGTGGTAGACTTAATAAGGGGATTGGGAGAGGTGCCAATAGCCATAATGACACAGTCAACGTCCAGCACAAAATCACTGTCCGGCTTAACGACCGGGCGGCGTCGACCGGAATCGTCCGGTTCACCCAACATCATTTCAACGCACCGCATTCCAGCCACATAGCGGTTATCATCTGCCACTATTTCGGTGGGGTTGGTTAAAAACCGAAAAACGACCCCCTCCTCTTGGGCGTGCTGAACCTCCTCTGCACGTGCAGGCAATTCCTGCGCAGAGCGACGATAGACAATAGAAACCTCCTCTGCTCCCAGACGAAGCGCACAGCGCGCCGCGTCCATGGCCACGTTGCCTCCGCCTACCACCGCCACACGCTTCGCTTGAAGAATGGGGGTTGCAGACGCATCCCGGTAGGCCTTCATCAGGTTGACACGAGTTAAAAACTCATTAGCAGAGTATACTCCCTTCAGGTTTTCGCCCGGAATCCCCATAAACCGGGGAAGGCCGGCACCGGAAGCAATATACACCGCTTCAAACCCATATTCATCGAATAATTCGTCAACGCTTAACACCTTGCCGATAACCATGTTCGTCTCAAGATGGACGCCCATCGCTACCAAAGAATCGATCTCCTGCTGCACGATCTTCTTGGGCAAACGAAACTCAGGAATACCGTACACCAGTACGCCTCCAGCCGTATGCAAAGCCTCATACAAGGTCACATCATATCCTTTTTTCACCAGATCTCCGGCGCAGGTCAGACCGGAAGGCCCGGAGCCTATCACCGCCACCCTGTGGCCATTCTGCGCTGTCGTGGGCGTAATGTCCGCTTGTCCATGGGCGTTATGCCAATCGGCTACAAAGCGCTCCAGTCGACCGATTGCCACCGGTTCACCCTTGATGCCGCGCACACAACGCTGTTCACATTGGGTCTCTTGGGGGCATACGCGTCCGCAAACGGCCGGCAAAGAGCTGGAACGAGAAATCACCTGATAGGCGCCTTCGAAGTCTTCCGCCGCCACGCACGCAATAAAAGCAGGGATATCGATCTGCACCGGGCAGCCACCTACGCAAGGAGCATTTTTGCAGTGCAGGCAACGTTTTGCCTCGTCCACCGCCTGCTCCTTGGTATAACCGGTTGCCACCTCATCAAAATTGTGCCGGCGTACCTGCGGCTCCTGCGTAGGCATCGGTTGACGGGTCAAAGACATATTGGGCATAATGATTACACCTCCTGGGCAAACAAACGGCAGGTATCCTCGTGGGCTTTGCGCTCAAAATCTCGGTACATGGTACTGCGCTCCATGGCCTCGTCAAAATCCACTAAATGTCCGTCAAATTCCGGTCCATCCACACAGGCAAACTTGACCTCTCCGCCCACCGTCAGGCGACAGCCGCCGCACATACCGGTACCATCGATCATAATCGGATTCATGCTGACGATCGTCTTGATCCCGTACTGCTTGGTTAAAAGCGAGACAAACTTCATCATCACAAGCGGACCAATGGCGATCACCTCGTCGTATTGTTCGCCATCGGCTATCATCGCCTTAAGTGCGTCTGTCACTAATCCCTTTTTACCGGCCGAACCATCGTCGGTCACCAACTCATACCGATCACTAACCGCTTTAAACTCATCATCAAGTATCACAAGCTCCTTGGAGCGAAAGCCAACCACCGTATGTACGACACACCCCTGCTCATGCAGTTTCTTGGCAACAGGATAAGCGATAGCACAACCGACTCCGCCACCGATGACAGCCACCTTCCTAAGACCTTCGGTATGGGTCTCACGGCCGAGGGGACCAACAAAATCGTTGATATGATCTCCCTCCTGCAAATGAGACAGGCGTTCAGTAGTGGCACCCACCACCTGAAATACGATGGTTACCGTGCCGGCTTCACGATCATAATCCGCCACCGTCAGCGGAATACGCTCGCCCTCCTCATCCACACGCAGTATGATAAACTGCCCGGGCTGTGCTTTTTTGGCTACCAAAGGAGCCAGTATATCCATGCGGACAACCGTAGGATTCAGCTGTTCCCTCCGCATAATACGAAACATTTATCAACACTCCAAACAATAGATTACTGATCGTCCAACGGCAGTTCGTAGGCCGCCAGATAGTTATCCAAAAACTCGTTAGCCGCCGGCAGCTGCATGCGACGGATGGCGTTTTCCGTCGAGGTGCGCGCGCTGGCAAACTCCCGGTTGCCCTGCGCCAATTCTTCCACGCACTTGATAAGCGCCGAAAGCTTATCGGCCGCCTTTACGATCTGTTCCTCCATAGGATCACCCGTGCCGCTGAGCAACGGACTATATTCATCTCGCAAATCCGCAGGGAGCATGGATAACAAACGCTCACAAGCGGATGCCTCTACTTGACGGTAGGCGTCACGAATAGCCGGGTTATGATACTTAACGGGCGTTGGCATATCACCAGTGATGATCTCTGGCGTATCGTGATAAAGCGCTAAAAGAGCGCAGTGTGATGCATCGACATGACCGTTATAATGCTTGTTGGTCAGCACGGCTAAAGCATGCGCCAAAACGGCCACCTCATAGGAATGCTCACTTAAATTTTCAGGTCGGGTATTGCGCATCAAAGCCCATCGATGAATGTTTTTCATACGAGAGATCATGGCGAAAAATGAGAAACTCATAGAATCCACCTTTCTTTAGAACAGATAACATTATACCAGTCTTTAAAGTAAAAAACAACTAAAAATAAAATATTACAACAGAAAGTTGCATTTTTACCGTTCGCAAGGTATAATATGATCATGTCATCTTAGGGTGACATGAATGACCCGAATCAGCCCCAAAGCGGCTGTTTACGGCGCTTTTCGGCCTTTTTCCCTTGGCAGGCGTCAGCCTGCCAAGGGAAAGAAGACCAAAAATCCCTCGAAACCATCCCCCTTTGGGGTCGGAGATTTTAAAAAGAACGGATTTTCGGTCAACCGAGGCAAAAACGCAGCGAATACTGCCGTATTCGTGAGTATTTTAACGATGGGTGAACGGAATATCCGCCTTTTTAAAACTGGTTCGGGTTATCCGTGTCACCCTAGGGAGTCACGAGGTTAATATGAAAGTTTCTTTTTACACATTTGGCTGTAAGGTCAATCAGTACGAGACCCAAGCCATGCGCTATATGCTCTCAGAACGAGGCGCGCAGACCGACGAATACCTGCCAGGCGACGGCATCTACCGAGATGCGGTGGTGATCAATTCCTGCACCGTTACGGCAGAAAGTGATCGCAAGCTAAGACAGCTTCTGCGCCGGTGTCGCCGGGAGAACCCCTCCTCCATTATTATTCTTACCGGTTGCATGCCACAAGCGTTTCCACAGAAAGCCGCCGCACTTGATGACGCAGATATCATCCTGGGGAACGCAGAAAGATCTCTTTTGCCCGAGATGCTTGAAAATTATAAGCTATCCCCCCATACCATTACTCGTGTGCCGGAGCATGGGAGCACCTATGAACCTCTGCAGATCGACACCTTCGACGGAAGAACCCGTGCATTCATAAAGATCCAGGATGGGTGCAATCGCTTTTGCTCCTATTGCATCATCCCCTATGCCCGTGGGAGGGTACGTTCCCGACAGCCGGAGGATCTGCACAAGGAAGTGATGTCACTGGCGCAAAAGGGATACCGAGAGATCGTTCTTGTAGGCATCAACCTTAGTGCCTATGGACAGGACATTGGCAGTGATCTGGCACATGCGGTGGAAGTGGTTTGTTCCGTCGACGGCATACAACGAGTACGTTTAGGATCGCTGGAGCCGGATTATATGACGCCGGACATCATTGATCGCCTAGCGCAGTTACCAAAGCTATGCCCTCAGTTTCACTTCGCTTTGCAAAGCGGCTGTGATGCTACCCTTAAACGAATGAACCGTCACTACACCACGGGAGAGTATGCAGCACTTTGTCATTATTTGCGGCAACGCTTTCCGGGCTGCGCGTTAACAACTGATGTCATGGTGGGATTTCCCGGGGAAACAGAACAAGAATTTTCCCAAAGCCTTGCCTTTGTTGAAAGTATCCATTTTTCAAGAGTACATGTATTTGCCTATTCCAGGCGTCCGGGAACAGTAGCTGATCGCATGAACGATCAGCTGTCCCATGCCAAAAAAGCAGAACGAAGCCATCTTATGATCCAAGCTGCCAAAATCAGCGCTGATCTGTATGCAGCCGATTACATAGGAAAAACAGTGGAGGTTTTGCTGGAGACGCCCCTCGATGATGATCACGTGGAGGGACACACCACCACTTATCTCACCGTGCACGCCCACACGTCGCAGGCATCCGGGACGGTTATCCCAGTTCGCATCACCGGTGGTAATGGTGAATATCTGGTGGGCGAAGAAGTTATAAACAACGAGTAAAGGAGATGAATCGGCATGGCACTGGAGTTTCGACGCAAGCGTTTCCATAAACCCGGCCACAAATGGCAATTAGCGCTTGCACTGCTGGTATTGGCCGTCGCTCTTTGCTTTGCCGCCGTTTGGATTTCCGTTAACCTCCTGATAGATGCACCCGACAAGCAGGAGCCGACATCAGTGGATTCCACGCCAGAAACCGTGTATTCGGCAGAGGATGTACGCAACCTGCTGATCATATTACGAGGAGAAACGAATGAACAGTTTGTTATCCTGCGTTTTGACCCTGTCCAAGCAGCCGTCAGTACCGTTACCCTTCCGGCGGAAACCCTAACTGAAGAAGGCGTCCAGCTTGGTGACGTCCTACACAAGAATGGAGAAGCTGCGGTGACGGCGCAGGTATCCCGCCTGCTACAGCTCCCCATCCGCCACTATATCGCCTTTTCACGCGAACAACTGCAAAAGTGGTTCGAATATCTGGGAAATGACCTTGATATAACCCTTGATAGCTCCGTCCAATATCGTAGCGATGACGGGCAGACTATCTTGATGGAAAACGGCCCCCATACTATCAACGCCAAAACGGTTACGCAGTTGCTGCTCAATGGTGTTGGGAGCACTCCCCTTGTGCAGACGGAACTCACCTCACACATCATGGCAACGATGGTCAACCAATATCTAAGCTCCGGGCGATCTCTATCCGGCGACTTCGCTCACATCGCTGACGAGAGTAAAACCAGCTTGCGCATCGGTGATTTTAATGATTATCGCTCCGTCTTGAGCTATCTCGCTGAAAGAAATGGCGGTAATATATGTAAAGCTATCAGGCTTTACGGATCTGCCAACAGCTCTGGGGTGGTTCTAGACGTTGACGCCCTTCGCAAAACGCCATTATTTGCCGTTCCATAAGAAAGGAGCCTATATGAATCGCTATACACGCTCATGGTGTATCGTTGCCATCGGCGCCGTTTTATCACTGCTGGCCGGCTGTTACGCAGGATCAACGGGAGAACCGCCGGCAGGGAGCCATCCTGCTGATGTACTGCCATCCGATACATATTTAGAACAATACGCTGACAATTGGGCATATCAACGCCTGAACAAGACATTGCAGGATTGTTACGGCACATTATACACCGCACTCACAGACAGTATGTTTACGGATGCTGTCATCGACTCGGAGGATGGCACGACTTACGGGATTGCGGTAACCCTCCCACACTCCCTCTCCAACCGAGAGGATGGACAGACCCTATACCGCGCTGTGCTTAACGATAACCCTCACTTTTTCTATGTCAGCAATGCCTACACTCTGGAGGGATATAAGCAGGACGACGTGTCCTATTATAATACCATCAAGCTGACCTTTACCGCTGATGCTACGCAGAGAAAAACCGCTTACGAGGCGATGAATAAGGCTGTCGACACGTTGATGGCGACCGCACCCCGTACTGACGATCAATTTCAGATCGAGTTGTATCTGCACGATCAACTGGCAGAGAGATGTACCTACGATGATGAGGCGGCCGCTTCAAAGGACGGCACGCATCATTACGCCTATACTGCTTATGGGGCGTTAGCACAAGGGAAAGCCGTCTGTGAAGGGTACTCTCGAGCCATGCAACTATTGCTTAAAAAGTTTAACATACCTTGCACCTTGGTCTCTGGCACTTCTTTGGAAAATGGCGAAAACCATATGTGGAATCTGGTAACCATTAACGGTAAGAGCTACTACCTGGACGCCACCTGGAATGACAGTGGCGATCTTGGCAGACACTCCTATTTTAACATCACCACGCAGCAGCTTTTGCGCACCCATAGTATCGATGCTGATCAAAAATGGGTTGTCAATTGCTCCAGCATCGATGATTACTATTACAATCGCCAGGGAACGTATATCCACTCTAATGATCGCTATGCGATTGCCAATGTCATAGCACAGCAGGTTCGCCGAGGTGCGACCGATATTGAGCTTGTATTTGCGCCGGATGCTTTTGAAAACGCCCGGTTATTCCTTAAAAACGCCACCATTACCAAGCAGGCGGTGAACTCCTATCTATCGGGAAGTGAATACACCATGTGGAGTTACCGACTGTACTCAGAGGCAAAAACATATACGTTGACTCTGCGAAAGAAATAATTTACAAATGAAGAAAGGGTTGCCTCACCGGCAACCCTTTCTTTTAATCTCTACCCCTGCGTTACGGACACAAGCACATCGATGCCATGTGCGGACTCACCATAATAGATCCATACACCATCGTGGTTACGAATACCAACGCGCACCTTGGCGGTCTGCTGTCCTACTGTTGCTGTATTTTTCATGTCCAAAACAAACACAATGTCTTCCGGTTTAATCTGATTAAGTACTCGTTCAGTACCGCAGATATAGATGTCCGTCACCTTCGTCTGCTTAGGAGCTACCGTATACCCGGCCGGGCAGTTGGTAACGGTAAAATTGCCGGGGCCAATATCTGCCGTCATGGTTTTGGATGTAATGCCCGTTAAACCAACGCGCAGCTGAATAGTCTCGTTACCGTTAACCGGACGAATCCCTTCCCGTTCCTGTAAAGCGATATTCTGGATCAAATTGCCGGGCGACAACTGGTCAAAGTTGAGCTTAAACATGTCTTGCACCGCATTGACATAATCATCGATCTCAGAGGGAACTCCCCATATCTCTACATGACCGGGGTTAACAGACAATAGACCTGCTTGCTTCTGATAGGCAACCGGCGTGTTAGCGATCTGCGGCATGAGTGTGACCTTACGATACACCATAACCGGTACAGTAACACTTACCTTACCATCTTCCGCCCCTTCAAACTGCACATTGGGGATGATATTACCATTGGCGTCCTGTGCTTCCAACTGAGCTGAAAACACCGTCGCTTCACTAATGATCGCCTTATCGGTGATCTTGGCAACAACCTTTTCAATGCGATTGATGTCCGACTTTGCACCGGATAAAGTGACCTGTCCCTCCTTGACGGCAGGGCTGTCAATCAGAGGCGTACCGAACTGCTGTGTCTTGTCGTTGGAAAGGGCAACGTCATTCATGACCACTTCAACCGGAAAGGCAGCGTTCTTCCACACATCGCAGGTAATGGTAATGGTGTCGTTGTTGCCATCGTCGCCTACCAAGCCCCGTATCGTATAATCGCCGTTGGCGACGGCCTTCAGCTGCAGGGTGTAGGTGCCTTCTTTGATCACATTGCCGGTATCCGCTGTTACCGTTATATCCGCAGCAGAAAGACGACCAACCACAGAACGCAAGCCGTATACCGTCACCGTTGCTGTCGCATTATTCCCCTCGGTAATACGCAGGTTAAGCGTCTGACGGGCATAATCGTTAAGGGTGACGGAAACGGGGACACCGGTAATCACCTGCTCTTGGTGGTTGCTGGGGCCATAAACCACCAGCGCCCATACCAAAATAGCCAGAATCAAGGAAACCACCATCATCAGCTTATCATTATGCATCAAACGGCTCAGGGAGATTCTCTTTTTCATCCCTCTTCCCCCTTCCCCTTCTTCTTGGACTTCTTGATACGCTTGGTCTCTTTATCGTTCCATAGAATGGTATCTTCTAACATCTTAACCAAGGATTCCTGCGTGTAGTTACGGGTCAATTCACCGCCAACAGCCACAGAAATGATACCACTCTCCTCCGAAAGAATGATAACGACAGCATCAGAATTCTCGCTCATGCCCACACCAGCACGGTGACGAGTGCCCAGCTCACGACTGATCTGGAGGTTGTCCGTCAAAGGCAAAATACACCCGGCAGCGCAGATCATACCATCACGAATAATAGTGGCGCCGTCATGTAAGGGCGCTTTGTTGAAGAAAATATTCGCAATCAAATCGGCAGATGGCTCCGCTTCAATGGTTGTGCCGGTGCGGATGATCTCCCCTAATCGGGTGGTGCGCTCCATCACCACCAAAGCACCCATCTTCTGCTTCTGCAAGATCATCAGTGCGGCGGCAGTAGCATCAATGGCCTTGTGCCACTGCTCAATAATCGCAGCGCTGTCCACCTGATTAAACCCATCAAAAACACGGAAAATACCAGCACGGGAATGACCGGCTTGCTCCAATGCACGGCGAATCTCCGGCTGAAAAATAACCACCAAAACGATAAGACCATTGTCAAAAACAGCCTTCAGCAGATATTTGACCGTCGTTAGATTCAGCAAGGTGGCCAGTAAATACAGAATGCCCAGAACGGCAATCCCCTTCACTAACTGCTCTGCGCGAGAATCACGGACCAGTCGCACTATAAAAAAGATAAAAAAGGCAACCAGTAATATATCCAACGTATCATTGAGCCAATTGTAAGACGCAAAGAACGTTGAAATATATGCCCATATCCTTTCAAAAAACGCCGCCATACACAACCTCCCGGTCTCGTCTGAGACAAATCCTGTGTTTAGCATTATACATATTCATTATAACACATTTTCGGAAAGGTGCAACGGTTTTTCGCTGAATTGTTCAAAAACTTTTTTCACTCTCATGACAATGGACGGATCGGTAAAAGCGGAGGGCGCTAAACGAACCGTACCGCCATCCAATGTGTTAAAGTGACGATGCGCCATCGGAGCGCAATGAAGCCCTGCCCTGACGGCAATCCCTTCCCGATCCAGCAAAGCGGCTACCTCTTCACTGCGGCGCCCCATCACGTTTACGGAGAGTACCGGTGCGTGCGTCTCTATTTGCGGAAAATCTGTGTAAAGCACAACGCCATTACACTCGCTCAAGGCTGTGTACAGCTGCTGCAAAAGGCGCATTTCATGCTCGTAGATGGATTCGCGACCGATTTTTTGTACAAAATCGATCCCGGCTGCTATCCCAGCAACTGATGGCACCGACAATGTACCACTTTCCAGCCGATCCGGGAGATCCATCGGTTGATCCGGGCATTGAGAGTAGCTACCCGTCCCTCCGGTGATCAGGGGAATCAGCGGTTCTTTTCGCCGGCACAGCAAAAGGCCACTCCCCATGGGTGCATATAGCCCCTTATGGGCCGCCACGCATAGATAGTCGATCCCCATGCGTTCCATATCAATGGGCATCACGCCGGCTGTCTGCGCCGCATCCACACACAAGGGGATCCCAAGCTCTTGTGCCACCTTAGCTATCTTCTCAATGGGCATGGTAACGCCAAATACATTGGAAGCGTGGGTGACCACAATCAGTCTTGTACGCGGTGTGACTGCACGCCGGATATTCAGCACCGTTTCCTCAACCGAAGGTGACCACCTTGCTACATCATAGCGTAACGAGGGGGATGACAAAGCGTGACACGGACGCAACACGGCGTTATGCTCCAAATCGGATATCAGTACGCGACCGCCCTGACGCATCATCCCGTGAATCACCGTGTTGAGGGCTGTGGTACAGTTAGCAGTAAACACCACCCCCGTCGGATCACTCAATCCAAAAAACTTAGCTACTTTTTCCCGACAGCGGAAAACCATTTGAGCTGTTTCCATACTTAAGCGATGGCCGCTACGGCCTGGGTTGGCCCCATATTGACGCATAGCCGCTGTCACCGACTCTATAACGCACGATGGTTTTGGCCAGGTCGTTGCGGCATTATCTAAATAGATCATATGCACCCTCCTACAGCGCATCGCTGATTCGCACAACACGTACCCCGGCGCGCACTAACGTCTCCTTAGCCTGTCCAAGGTTTCCGGTCACCAGAAGACTGTATCCGCACCCATCTCCCTGCGGAGGGTTGGTGGTACGATGGACATACGCACGGATCCCCTGCTGCTCGAGCAACGATTTACCACGCATGGCGTTGGTAATAGAGCCTACATGGATATAATGATTGGCCATGTTTTTCCCTCCTTACAGTCCTATATTATGCAATGCACGGTAGCACGGTAACTACATCTTTCCACAAAAAGCATCTTGACGAATGAAGCGACATGCGCTATCATTGTAATAGAACTTGAAGGAGATGATAATATGTCTGAAGAATACGGAAACGACCTCGTCAGCGTGCTGGACGACGAAGGCAACGAGCATCAATTTGAACTGTTGGACGCCATCGAGACGGATGAGAGTCGCTATGTGGCGCTGTTGCCCGTATATCCCGAGGCGGAGCAAGCCATCGATGATGACGGTGAACTGGTTATTTTGGAAGTGGTGGATCAGGACGGAGAGGATCTGCTCGTCCCTATTGAAGACGATGACACCTTCGACGAAATTGCCGGTATTTTTGAGGAACGTCTTTCCGAATACTACGAGATCAATACGGTTGATGAGGAAGGCGACAACCCCGTCAGTTAAGGCAGATTTATCCTGCCGTGTCCGCGGACAGCTGTCTTGTAACCCTACTACACTTTGATAACGGGAATCCTGCTCCGTCTTCGGAGTGCAGACCTCCCCGTGTACCACGGTATGCGGGAAGAAGGGAGCCGGAAAAAGACGGGCGATGCCCACCTGCTTTGTTAAGTAGCAGGTTATTTCGACAGCATTACGGCACGGCGGGACCAACAGATAACAAAAGGCGGAAGCAAGTCAAGCTTGCTTCCGCCTTTTATTTGTGATATTTTCCTCCGGAGGTTATCTGAAAGGAGCGATATAGCTGCTCAAGCACCATTACCCGTGCCAATTGATGGGGAAAGGTCATGGGAGACATGGAAAGCCGCAGGTCAGCTCGCTTCTTGACCGCTGGCGACAAACCCCAGGAGCCGCCGATAACCAAGGATAGATGGCTGACACCTGACACCGTCTGTTTCTGTATGTAATCCGCAAGGTCCGGTGAGGAACACAGCTTCCCCTCAATACAGAGCGCCATCACGGTACCGGACGTTGGTATCAGGCTGAGAATACGCTGTCCTTCCGCCTCCAACGTGGCCGTAATCTGCGATGGAGACGGGTTGTCGGGCAGGCGCTCCTCCCCCACCTCCAAGATGCGTATCTTGCAGTAGGCGCCTAACCGTTTCACATATTCTTGACAAGCATCACGCCAGTAGGCTTCCTTTAATTTACCTACACAAATTATATCAACAGACAGCATAGAGCGCACCCCTATCAGAAATAAATAATCGGCTCGGTTCCCGTCGGCTGGGCCGCCTGCAGCAGATAATCTCGATTATTGACGGCACCGATGGCAGATAAGCTCTTTTCCGCCGTTTGCAATGCCAAGGAAGGCGTATTATTATGCTCACTCAGGTGAGCCAGAACAAAGCGAGTTGCCCCTGCTTGCAACAAAGAGGGTAACTCTTGACTGCATCTCTCGTTGGACAGATGTCCGCCCGGCCCTAATATCCGTTCCTGCAAATAGAACGGATACGGCCCATTGCGCAACATAACCGGATCATGATTCGATTCAATATGTACCAAATTACAGCCGGTGATCATCGCACGTATCTCATCCGACACGTATCCCATGTCCGTCACAACAGCGGCAGCGTGACCGCTGTCAGCGTTGATGCGAAAGCCAAGGCATTGACGACTGTCATGCGGCACGTTTACCGGCACAATCTGCAGATCGCCAGCGGTCACCGGCTGGCCAGGCTGCACCATAAAAAGCCGGTGCTGTGGTGACAGCTTATCCGTTTGCACCAACGCCTCCAGAGTGCCTTCTGAGGCAAGGATGGGCCAACCGTAGCGCTTAGCCAGCACCGCAACGCCCGACACATGATCGCTGTGCTCGTGCGAGATCAAAAGTGCCCGTATACGTGAAGGGTCAATGGAGCGTTCACGCAAAGCCGCGTCGATGCGCTTAGCCGATACGCCGGCATCGATAAGTATACCGCCATTCGACGTGCCGATATACGTACTGTTACCCCGACTGGAGCTAAATAGCGAGCAATACCGAAGCATAGCAATCTCCTCAATCAAAATAGCCGCAGAGCAACACGGTGCCCTGCGGCTTAATCGACATTACGCGTTGCGCACCTGCGCCTCCGGCACATAGATGCGACGAATATCCGCCCCCAAACGGGTCAGCTTTTCGACAATATCCTCGTAGCCACGTTCAATATAACCAATGCCATCCACTTCTGTGATACCGTTGGCAGCTAAACCGGCAATCACCATTGCCGCACCGGCACGCAGATCAACCGCTTCCACCGGAGCGCCAACCAGCTCCTTAACGCCTTGGAAAACGGCGGTCTTACCATCCACCTGCACCTCGGCGCCCATACGGCGCAGTTCATCAACATAGCGGAAGCGATTTTCCCAAATACCTTCCGTAATCACGCTGGTGCCCTCCGCCAAAGATAGCAGAACACCGATCTGAGGCTGCATATCCGTAGGAAAGCCCGGGTGAGGCATGGTCTTAACATTGCAATGATGGAGGGGGCCGGAGCAGCGCACCCGCACCGCATCGTCCATCTCCTCAATAGTAGCACCCATCTCCTCCAGCTTAGCTGTAATGGACTCCAGGTGCTTGGGGATGACGTTGCGTACCAGGACATCGCCATGGGTCGCCACCGCCATCGCCATATACGTACCGGCCTCAATCTGATCCGGAATGATGGAATAGGTAGCGCTATGCAGATGCTGAACACCGCGGATCTTGATAACATCCGTACCGGCGCCGCGCACATCTGCGCCCATCGTGTTAAGGAAGTTGGCCAAGTCAACGATATGGGGTTCCTTAGCCGCGTTCTCAATAATGGTCATGCCGCGAGCGCGGACGGCGGCCAGCATAATGTTGACCGTAGCGCCTACGCTGACCGTGTCAAGATACACCGAATTGCCCATCAAATGATCGGCATGCAGCTCAATAACCCCCTGATCCAACGGCAGATCCTGTGCGCCAAGCGCACGGAAGCCTTTGAGATGCAGATCAATGGGACGGACACCGAACCAACACCCTCCCGGAAGAGGTACACGAGCACTACCGCATTTACCCAACAGAGCGCCGATGAAGTAGTACGAAGCGCGCATGGTACGGGCCAATGCGTGGTCGACCTCGTTGGTGAAAACAGAACGAGGGTCGATCTCCACCGTATTACGGTCAATGCGGCGCACCTTGGCGCCCATAGCAGACAGAATGTTTAAAGACGTAGACACGTCGCTGATGTTGGGAATATTCTCAATAACACAAGGCTCATCGCACAGAATAACGGCCGGGAGAATGGCGACCACCGCGTTTTTGGCGCCGCTGATGTCCACGGCACCGGACAAGCGGTTACCACCACAGATCCTGTATTTCTCCAATCGTTCGACACCTCTCATCGTCAGTGTGAATAAGCAAGCAAAAGCGTGGCCAAGGCCACGTCATAATATACCTTCTCTATTATAGCACGATAAGACAAAAAAGCAACCTTTTTTTAGCCGTCGTGGCGAAGAGCTTCTACCGGTCTTAGCTGGGAGGCCCGATGAGCCGGATACACACCGAAAACAGCGCCAAGCAACAGGGTAAGAAGAAGGATTCCACCCAACTGCCACACCGACCATTGTACATGCAATCCCAGTACGAAACAAGCAAAGGTCAACGCTCCTACCCCCACCGCCATACCGACCAATGCTCCTATGCCACTCATCAACAGCGCTCCTGTTAAAAACTCAGACATAATGCGCCCCTTGGTGGCGCCGATAGCTTTTTTAACCCCGATCTCCCGTGTTCGTTCATTGACCGAGGATAACATCATGGTCATTATACCAAAAGCGGACACCAGCAGCGATACCGCACCAATCGCCGTCAGCGCCGCAGAAACAACCGATACCAGGGTATCCAGATGCTGACGTTGTGTTGCCAGATTTTCGGTAGACAGCACGCCGATATCGTCATCAATCCCTTTCAAGGTGCTATCGATCATCTCCCGGGCCGCTTCGGTATTGTCGGCATTATTGACACGAACGGCAATCTGATCAAATGTGTCTACTCCGGCACAAAACTGGACCGTCGTATACGGGGCATAGAGCATATAGGGGATCATTGATGTCACGGACTGCAGTAAGCTGCTGTCTGCCGCTGTTACGCCAACCACGGTCATATCAATCTCCTCGTTGCCGATGAGCACCGCCACCTTCTCCCCCACGACGTTGGTGCGACCAAACGCATCCTTCGCCAATGTCTCATCCACCACGCACACTTCGGCCTCACCATTCACATCCTCCGGACGAAGCAGGCGACCATGCAGCAGGTTGAGCGAAATCACTTGATCGGCACCGGCATCAATACCACAGCCAACGATATTGTACCGTTCAGTTCGTACATCGGCAAACCCATACTGGATCAGCAGAGGCATCGCCTTGGACACCATAGGTAGAGTTCGGATAACCGCCAGACAGTTGCCGGTCAGGCCTCCGGTGGAGCTGACCGAGATCCCATTGATACCCATGCTTTCCAGCTCGTTCTGTATGGTGGTCGTCCCCACGTTACTAATACCCAATATGAGCACCACCAAGCCTGTTCCAACGGCGATTCCAGCCATGGTCAGTAAGGAGCTGAGGCGGCGTCTCCACAGCATAACCCAGGCGCATTTCAGAATACTTTTCACCCTTTTTCCTCCTTGACGATCACCTTTACTGAAGAATGATCCGCCGGTAATTCCGAAGGCTGGGTGACCACCACCGCTTGCTCAAGATCCTCTTTCACTAACACTCCCTGCTCTACCTCCGTCCGTATGTG